>JAUSLL010000040.1 GCA_030649335.1 Parvibaculum sp.
GCCAGTCCGGACACGCCCTTCGCGAAGCGAGATGGGGGGAGTATGGAGGCGGGTGTGGAAGCGGGGGATTAGATTTTTTGAATTGAGTTACCTCCCCTTCAACGGGGAGGTGGGAGGAAGGAAGGGGGAGTTGCCTTAGTACAAAAACTGTTCGGTCAGGATGCGCTCGTCGAGGCTGTGGCCTTCGTCGAACATCATTTTGAGGTTGATGCTGGCGTCTTCTTCCACGGTCACGTCAACGACATCGCGGAATTCGCGGTGGTCGGCGACGGCGCTGATGGGGCGTTTTTCGGCTTCGAGGATTTCGAAGCGCACTTTCGCACGGTGAGAAAGAAGTGCGCCGCGCCAGCGACGGGGGCGGAAAGCGCTGATGGGGGTGAGGGCGAGAAGGGCCGCATCAATCGGGATGATCGGGCCTTGGGCGGAAAGATTATAGGCGGTTGATCCGGCAGGTGTGGAGACGAGCACACCGTCGCAGCTGAGTTCGGGCATGCGCACTTTGCCGTCAATCGAGATGCGGATTTTTGCGGCCTGATAGGTTTCGCGCAGCAGGGAGACTTCGTTGATGGCCAGGGCCTCGTGCTCTGTGCCGTTGGAGAGCGTCGCCTTCATGCGCAGCGGATGGAGATGGGCGATGTCGGCGGCATCGAGACGCTCCATCAAATCCATGTCGTTATACTGGTTCATCAGGAAGCCGACCGAACCGAAGTTCATGCCGTAGATCGGGATGTCGAGGTGCATGTATTTGTGGAGCGTCTGCAACATGAGGCCATCGCCGCCGAGCGCGACGATGACGTCGGCTTCGGCAAGGGCCGTGTCGCCGTAGCGCGCGCTGAGGCTGGCGAGAGCCTCCTGAGCTTCGGGCACGTTGGTGGCCACAAAGGCAATATTCTTGAACTTCATAAGCTCCGGTCCATCAGGCTTTTGGGGCTGGAGATAAGCATATGTGGACGTTGAGGCAAATGGCTTATCCGCCTGTGACCGACATATGACGCCCGACGGCGGGCTTGGCGCGTTTGCGCTCGATGACGAAATCGTGACCCTTGGGTTTGCGACCGATGGCTTCGTCGATAGCGGCATCGAGGTCTGCGCCGGTCGGGTCGTTGCGCAATGCTGCACGAAGATCGGCGGCGTCCTCTTGGCCCAAGCACATGAACAAGGTGCCGGTGCAGGTGAGGCGGACACGGTTGCAGCTTTCGCAGAAATTATGCGTGAGCGGCGTGATGAGGCCGAGTTTGCCGCCGGTCTCTTTGATGCTCACATAGCGCGCGGGGCCGCCTGTGCGCTCGGGCAGATCAGTGAGCGTCCAGCGGGCTTCGAGTTGCTCGCGTACTTTGGAGAGCGGTAAATATTGGTCGGTGCGGTCGCCGTCGATGTCGCCCATCGGCATGGTCTCGATGAGCGTGATGTCGTGGCCCTGACCGTTCGCCCATTCGATGAGGGCGGGGATTTCGTGTTCGTTCTCGTCTTTGAGGGCGACGGTGTTGATCTTGACCTTCAGGCCTGCGCGCGTTGCCGCTTCGATGCCGGCGAGCACTTGCGGCAGGCGGCCCCAACGCGTGATACGGGCGAAGTTCGCTTCGTCCAATGTGTCGAGCG
>JAUSLL010000099.1 GCA_030649335.1 Parvibaculum sp.
AACGTCTCGCCGATATCGACCTTGCGCTCGACCGCAACAATGATTTCCGCGCGCTGCTAAAAGAAGCAGGCCGCGATCCCGTCATGCAGGACACACAGGACGCTTTCTTTGATCGCGTCTATTGGGCTCCTGCGATGAAGACCGCGACCGACTTCGGTTTTTCTTCGCCGCTCTCTGCGGCTGTGATTTACGACAGCCTCATCCACGGCTCGTGGGGCGCGATGCGTGACCGCACGATAGCCCGCCATGGTAAGACGGCATCGCTGGGCGAGAAAAAATGGGTCGCGGCCTATGTCGCAGAGCGCCGCAACTGGCTGGCGACACATTCCAATACTTTGCTCCGGCGCACGGTCTACCGCATGGATGCTTTCAACGCGCTTATCAAGGCAGGCAATTGGTCGCTCGGTATCCCGATGAGCGTCTGCGGTGTCTCTGTGGACTCCGGCTCGCTTGCCTGCCGTGCCCCCGTCGTCGTTTCGGCGGTCGATGCCGCCACACGCAATCTGCGCCTCACCACGCCTCATATGACCGGTAGTGATGTGAAGGCACTGCAAAAGGCCATTGCGGCGGAAGGGTATATCGTCAACATCGACGGTGTCTTCGGCCCGGGCTTTGACAGCGTTCTAAAGGCCTGGCAGGACGAAAATGGCCTCATCCCCGATGGTGTGGCAGGGCCTGCCACCCGGATCATCCTGCATCTTTAGCAACGTCGCGCGGTCCCGCGCGACCATTTGGCGGTTTCGGCAGGGCGGCGGTCCGGCTATACAGGTCGGCAAATAACCGCGCCGGAGCAGCCCTCACATGACGCGCAAAAATCGCCGCGCCGCTTTCATTGTCACGAGCCTTGCCATTCTTGGTCTGGCGGTCGGACTCGTGCTCTATGCGATGCGCGACAATATCGTCTTTTTCTACAGCCCCAGCGACATTGCTGAAAAAGACATCGGCCCCGGCCAGCGCATCCGCCTCGGCGGCATGGTGGAAGAGGGCTCGCTCGCGCATAGCAGCGAAGCGACGATCAACTTCCGCGTCACTGATTTTGTGAAGGCCGTCGGCGTCACCTACACAGGCATCCTGCCGGATTTGTTCCGTGAGGGGCAAGGCGTGGTCGCCGAAGGTCACATGCAAGCGGACGGATCATTTGTCGCGGATACGGTGCTGGCAAAGCACGACGAAAAATACATGCCGCCCGAAGTTGCTGAAAGCTTGAAGAAGGCCGGTCGCTGGAAAGAGGGCGAAGACACGCCCATGCCGGAAGGCGCTGTAAAACCATGATCGCCGAACTCGGACATTTCTCATTGGTCCTCGCGCTTGCCGTCGCCTGCGTGCAGATGGTCGTACCGATGATCGGTGCGCATCGCGGCGATGTGGCCATGATGGCGGTCGCTCAAAAGGCGGCGCTCGCGCAATTCGCGCTCGTCGGTTTCGCCTTTGTGGTGCTGGTCAATGCCTTCATCACATCAGATTTTTCGGTGAGCCTCGTCGCTGAAAATTCCCACTCGACAAAACCGCTGATTTATAAAATCTCCGGCGTCTGGGCCAACCACGAAGGCTCGATGGTGCTCTGGGTCCTGATCCTGTCGCTCTATGGCGCATTGGTCGCGCTCTTTGGCGGCAATCTGCCGAATGTGCTACGTGCCCGCGTGTTGGCGGTACAGGCGTCTATCGGTGTTGCCTTCATCGGCTTCATCCTCATCACGTCCAACCCGTTCCTGCGTGTGGTGCCGCCGCCTTTCGAAGGGCGTGGACTTAATCCGCTGTTGCAGGACCCCGGTCTCGCCTTCCATCCGCCGTTTCTTTATGCGGGCTATGTAGGCCTTTCGATGGCTTTCTCGTTCGCCATTGCCGCGCTCATCGAAGGCCGTGTGGACGCGAGCTGGGCGCGCTGGGTACGCCCGTGGACGCTCGGTGCGTGGACCGCGCTGACCATCGGCATCGCCATGGGCTCGTGGTGGGCTTACTACACGCTCGGTTGGGGCGGCTTTTGGTTCTGGGATCCTGTTGAAAACGCGTCTCTGATGCCCTGGATCGTGGCGACAGCACTGCTTCATTCCGCCATCGTCGCGGAAAAGCGCGGTGCATTGAAGAGCTGGACGGTCTTGTTGGCTATCTTTGCTTTCTCGCTCTCGCTCATCGGCACATTCCTCGTGCGTTCCGGCGTGCTGAATTCGGTTCACGCTTTCGCGTCGGACCCGCTGCGCGGGGTCGTGATTCTCGGCATCATTTCATTTTTCATCGGCGGAGCGTTGGCGCTGTACGGCTGGCGCGCACCCAAGCTCAAAGCCGAAGGCTTGTTCGCCCCGATGAGCCGTGAAGGCGCGCTCATCGTCAATAATCTCCTGCTGACTGCTGCCGGTGCTGCCGTTTTTATCGGCACCCTTTATCCCCTGTTTCTCGACGCGCTGAACGGACCAAAGATCACCGTCGGTGCGCCGTTCTTCAATATGACCTTCGTGCCGATCATGGTGCCGCTGATGATCCTCGTGCCGCTTGGGCCGTTGCTCGGCTGGAAGCGGGCAGACCTTGTGGCAGCGCTCGAACGCCTCATGGGCGCAGGCGCACTCGCCGTTTTCGTCTGCCTCGCCATCATGGGTTTTATCAGTGAAGCGCCCTGGCTCGCCGCGCTCGGCATGGGCCTTGCCACATGGCTTGTTGCGGGTGCCTTCTCCGAATTGGCCGCGCGCATTTCGCTCTTCTCATCGCCTCTGTCGGTGAGCCTGCGCAAAGCCCGCCACCTGCCGCGTGCCCAATGGGGCATGGCGTTTGCGCATGGCGGCTTGGGCGTGCTTGTTGCCGGTGTTGTCGGCATGACGGCATGGCAGCAAGAATTGGTGACAGCGCTCAAAGTCGGCGAGAGCGCAATGGTCGGGCAATATGAACTGACGCTCGAAAAAGTCGGAATGCGCGAAGGACCGAATTTCGAAGCGCTGGTCGGCGTTATCGGTGTCAAAAAAGACGGCAAGGACTTGGGCTTCATGCTGCCTGAGAAACGTCGCTTCCCCGTCGAACGTCAGGAAAAAACCGAAGCTGCGATCCGCACCAACGGCTTTGCCGATCTCTATGTCGTGATCGGTGAAGACAACGGGCAGGGCGGCTATACGATCCGCGCCTACGTCAATAGTTTCGCACCATGGATCTGGGGTGGGGCGATCATCATGGCCTTCGGTGGTCTCGTGTCGCTCACCGACCGTCGCTATCGCGTCGGCGCGCCTTCGCGCGCTCGCGTGCGAGCACAACCACAGGCGGCTGAATGATGTCGCGCAGTCTTCTGCTTAGTCTGCTGATGATTGCGTCGCTGTCGGCATCGGCTTTGGCGGTCGCGCCAGGCGAAAGTCTCTCTGATCCTGCGCTTGAGGCCCGCGCCCGCACCCTGTCCAAAGAACTCCGCTGCCTCGTCTGTCAGAACCAGTCGATCGATGATTCTGACGCCGAACTCGCCGCTGATCTGCGTCTGGTTGTGCGCGAGCGGCTGACCGCCGGCGACTCGGATGCCGAAGTCCTCGACTATATCGTCGCCCGTTACGGCGACTTCGTGCTGCTGCGCCCGCCCTTCGAGCTCGCTACCCTTTTGCTCTGGCTCGGACCATTTGCCGTCATTTTCTTTGGTGCAGCGGGGCTTTTCATCGCGTTCCGGCGGCAGGCTTCCAGCGAATCGACGCAAACTCTTGATTTAGAGGAGCAAAAGCGGGTCGCTCAGCTTTTGGATGAAGAAAGCCAAAGCCGCTAAACGGCTGATTTCTGCGACTTCGTCCCTGCCACTATTCGGCCATACGTTTCTGTAATGTTTAGGACATGAATTGGTAAGGTGAGGTGGCCAAGATTACTTGCGCCACATTCGCTTGGCATCGGCTTCCCAGTGACAGGAGTTCTACATAATGACGCATAGCGCAGGGTTTCGCGGCGTTTCTACTCGCTCTTTTGTGCGGGCATCCGCGGTTCTGGCTCTCGCCGGATCGCTCGGTATCGCCAGCGCACCGGCCTTCGCCGAAACCGCGCCGCTCAATGCACCGACGCAACTCAAATCCGAATTGTCGAGCCTGCCAAGCTTCGCTGATCTGGTTGAAAAAGTGTCGCCCGCCGTGGTCAGCATCCGAGTCGTCGAAGAAGAAACCGTCTCAGCGCAAGGTCCGACCGATCTGCCTTTCCCGCCCGGTAGTCCTTTTGAAAAATTCTTCAAACAGCTCCAGCCCAAGGGTGAAGACGGCAAGCCGCTGACGCGCAAAGCAATGGCGCAGGGTTCCGGCTTCTTCATCACCGCCGACGGCTATGCTGTGACCAACAATCACGTCGTGCAGGGCGGCAAGGAAATCACCGTCGTGCAGAACGACGGCACGGAAATGAAAGCGACGCTCGTGGGTCGCGACCCCAAGACCGATCTCGCGCTCATCAAAGTCAAAGCCGACAAGCCCATGCCCTATGTGGCCTTCGGCGACAGCGACAAGCTGCGCGTTGGTGACTGGGTGCTGGCAGTGGGCAATCCCTTCGGCCTCGGCGGCACAGTGACCAGCGGCATCGTTTCGGCCCGTGGCCGTGAAATCGGCGCAGGCCCCTATGACGACTTCCTGCAAATCGATGCCTCGATCAACCGCGGCAATTCCGGTGGCCCGACATTCGACATCCACGGCAATGTGGTGGGCGTCAACACGGCTATTTATTCGCCGACCGGTGGCAGCGTCGGCATCGGCTTTGCGATCCCCGCCAACATCGCCGACAAAGTCATCAAGCAGTTGCGCAAGGATGGTAAGGTCACGCGCGGTTGGCTCGGTGTTGCCATTCAGCCGGTTGATGCGGACATGGCCGCGAGTCTCTCGCTTGACAAGCCCAAAGGCGCACTGGTGGCAGAAGTCACGAATGGCAGCCCCGCCGAGAAATACGGCATTCAGGCCGGTGACGTCATCGTCAAGATCAACAGCGAGGACATGGAAGATGTTCGCGCTGTGAGCCGCACGGTTGCTGACCTCAAGCCCGGCACCACGATCAACGTGGGTGTCTGGCGCAGCGGCAAGGCCAAAGACCTCAAAGTTTCCATTGAAGCCTTCCCTGACGCTATTGACCCCGCCGCTGACAAAAACGACTCACCCGTCGCCAAGGGCACAACTGAAAGCCTCGGCCTGTCGCTCAGCGCCGCTGCCGATGGTGTGACAGTGCAGGCGGTCAATCCGTCGAGCGAAGCGGCCGAAAAGGGCATCCGCCCCGGCGACATCGTGCTCAAGATTTCGGGCCGCGATGTGAAGAAGCCAGCGGATGTCGTCGAAGGCGTCAGTGCTGCGAAGAAGGCAGAGAAGTCCTCGGTCCTTCTGTTGCTCCGCTCGCAGGATCAGCAGCGGTTCGTCGCTCTTTCCATCAAGAAGGACTGACCCCGCATCATGCGCATCCTTGTCATCGAAGACGACCTCGAAGCGGCCGCCTATGTGGTGAAGGGGTTGCGCGAGAGTGGCCACATTGTCGATCACGCAGCCGACGGCGACGAGGGTCTCAACCTCGCGCTGTCCGGCTCGTTCGATGTGCTGGTGGTGGACCGCATGCTGCCCAAGCGCGACGGGCTGTCGGTGGTTTCGACCCTGCGGCAGGAAAAAATCCGCACACCGGCGCTGTTTCTCTCCGCGCTTGGTGAGGTGGATGACCGCATCATGGGCCTCAAGGCCGGTGGTGATGATTATCTCACCAAGCCCTATGCCTTTGCCGAATTGCTCGCCCGCATCGAAGTGCTGGTGCGCCGTTCAAACCCCGAGCAGGTGCGCACGCGCCTGCAGGTAGGCGATCTCGAAGTCGATCTGCTGGCCCGCAAAGTCAGCCGCAACGGGCAGGAAATTGATCTTCAGCCCCGCGAATTTCGCCTTCTCGAATATTTAATGAAACATGCCGGTCAGGTCGTGACGCGGACTATGTTGCTTGAGAACGTCTGGGAGTATCATTTCGACCCTCAGACAAATGTGATCGACGTGCACATTTCGCGGCTCCGGGCGAAGATCGATAAAAACTTCAAACAGCCGTTGCTGCACACGATCCGTGGGGCGGGATATTCATTGCGTGCTGCCGATTAATCTCCTCAAGACTTCGACGTTCCGGCTCGCCGTCCTTTACCTGGGGCTGTTCGCGGCCTCGGCCATCATGTTGCTCGCCTATGTCTATTGGAACACGGCGGGTTTCCTCGTACGCCAGACCGACGAAGCCGTGCAGGCCGAAATCACCGGTCTTGCTGAGCAATATGCGCAAGGCGGTTTGCCGCTTCTCGTCCACACAGTCATCCAGCGTTCGCGCGACCCGGGATCAAGCCTCTATCTGGTGCTCGACCCCGGTGGCCGCGTGCTCGCGGGAAATCTCGATGTACGCCCAACCGGTGAGCCTGGCGCTGATGGTTGGATGGATTTTATTTACAGCCGCAAAGGACTCGATGGCGTCGAGCTGAAAGCCGCGCGTGCTCGTGCCTTCGTACTCGCCGAGGGTTTTTATCTTCTCGTGGGGCGCGATGTGCAGGAGAGGCGCGAGATTGAAAGCCTCATCACTAATGCGCTCATCTGGGCCATTGTGCTCACACTCATGCTTGGCCTCAGCGGTGGCTTGTTTATGAGCCGCAACATGCTGGCGCGTGTCGATGAAATCAACAAATCGAGCGTCGAAATCATGGGTGGCGACCTCTCGCGGCGTCTGCCCATTGCGGGCACAGGCGATGAGCTTGATCAATTGGGCCGCAACCTCAACGCCATGCTCGACCAGATCGAAGCTCTGATGATCGGCATGCGACAGGTGACAGACAATGTCGCGCATGATTTGCGCAGTCCGCTCAATCGCATGCGCAACCGGCTCGAAGTGACCTTGCTCAACGATATGTCGCCTGACGAATACCGCAACGTGTTGGAACGCACCATCGGCGAAGCGGATCATTTGCTTACCACATTCAACGCGCTGCTGATGATCGCACGTGCCGAAGCAGGCTCCCTGCGCGAATCCATGACCAATGTCGATCCTGCCGCCATCGCGCGTGACGCCGCCGAACTTTATGAGCCCGTGGCCGAGGAAAGCGGCTTTGCTATTCACGTCACAGCGGAGGAGGGACTGCTGGTGCGTGGCAATCGTGAATTGCTGTCGCAGGTGCTGACCAACCTCATCGACAACGCCATCAAGCACGGCGGACAGGCCGGAAACGCCGAAGGCGACACCTCATCGATCGACATTGCCGTCGCACTCAACGAGGATGGCCGCGTTAACATGAGCGTGTCCGATCATGGTGTTGGCATCCCCGAGCATCAATATGGCCGGGTGCTCGAACGTTTTGTGCGGTTGGAAGCAAGCCGCAATACGCCGGGCAGCGGCCTCGGCCTCAGTCTTGCTGCCGCTGTCGCCCGTCTACATGGCGGGCGTATTGATTTTACTAACAACGAGCCGGGCCTCAAGGTCATGGTGTCCTTGCCTGCGGTCGCCGCGTGAACCATCTGTCTTGCCTCACAGCAAAATCTGCTAGGCTTGCTTCAAACAAAAATCCGGGGGACAACAGAGTGACCGACGCCAGTTTGCGCAGCCATGCGGCAGATGCGCCGGAACCCTATGACGCGGCCCATGCCCGCACAGAGATGGACGACCTTATAGCGTCTGTTGCCGCTCTTGATGACGCGGGACTCAAATCAGAACTCACCACTCTGGTCGCCACCGCAGACAGCCAACGCCTGCTCAATGCAATCTTCGGCAATTCATCATTTCTCACGCGCATCATCCGGCTGCACCCCGAATGGTTGCCGCGCCTCATTGATGCCGATCCCGCAGCGACGCTTACAGCGCTCATCGCCCGCACGCGTGCTGCCGCTGATGTCGCCACACAAGCCGATCTCATGCGTGAGCTACGGCTGGCGAAATCCGAAGCAGCGCTACTCATTGCGCTTGCCGATATATCGGGTGCTTGGCCGCTTGAAAAAGTTACCACCGCACTCAGTGATTTTGCTGATGCCGCCGTCATCGCCGCCGTTGAGTGGTTGCTGCGTGATGCTGCGACGCGCGGGCAGGTGCTGCTCTCCCCGCAAGGGCTGACCGCCGCGGGCAGCGGTCTCGCGATTCTCGGCATGGGAAAATACGGCGCCTTCGAGCTCAATTATTCGAGCGACATCGACATTGTGGTGTTTTTCGAACCCGGACAACTGCCGTTGAAAGACGGACTCGATCATGGCGAGTTCTTCGTCAAGCTCACCAAGGCACTCGTAAAAATCCTGCAGGAACGCACTGAAGACGGATACGTCTTCCGCACTGACCTGCGCCTGCGCCCCGACCCCGGCGGCACACCCATCGCTGTGTCTTTGCCGGCGGCAGAAAACTATTACGAAAGCCGCGGTCAGAACTGGGAACGCGCCGCTTTCATCAAGGCGCGTGCGGTCGCCGGTGATTTCGAGGCAGGCGAACGCTTCCTCAAAATGCTCACACCCTATATTTGGCGCAAAAATCTCGATTTTGCGGCAATTGACGACATTCACTCGATGAAACGTCAGATACATGCGGTCGGCGGTCACGGCACCATTGCTGTTGCGGGCCACAATATAAAACTGGGGCGTGGCGGCATCCGCGAGATCGAGTTCTTCGTGCAAACGCAGCAGCTCATTGCGGGCGGCCGCGACCATGATCTGCGTGGCCGCCAGACCTGCGTCATGCTCGATACTTTGGCCGAGAAACAATGGATCGCGCCGGAAGCGGCTGAAGAAATGAAAGCGGCTTACCGTTTTTTCCGTGGCCTTGAGCACCGGTTGCAGATGGTTCGCGATGAACAAACCCACAGCCTGCCCGCAGGTGACGCCGAGCTCGACCTAATCGCCTGCTTTTATGGTTTTGCTGATCGCGAGACATTTGCTGAAGTGTTGACGGGCCACATGCGCCGCGTGCAAAGCCACTACGTCAAACTTTTTGAAACCGCGCCACCGCTTGCTGAGGAAAGTGGTAGCCTCGTCTTCACCGGCACGGAAGATGATCCGGAGACGATGGAAACCCTGCGTGGAATGGGTTTTAACCAGGTTGCCGAGATGGCCTCCACCATCCGTGGTTGGCACACAGGTCGTTTCGCCGCCACGCGCTCACCGCGTTCGCGCGAGTTGCTCACCTCCCTCATGCCCGCTCTGCTGCGCGCTTTGTCGCGCACATCAAACCCCGATACGGCCTTCACGCGTTTTGACCAGTTCCTGACGAAACTCGGGGCAGGTGTGCAGCTTTTCTCGATGCTCTACTCAAACCCGGGCTTGCTGGATCTGCTTGCAGGCATTTGCGGCACCGCGCCGCGTCTTGCGTCTTATCTTGCGCAAAATGCGGCTGTGCTTGAAGCCGTTGTCGATCCTGATTTTTTCAAACAAATTCTCAACGGTAAAGCGCTGCACGAAGGGCTCGAAGCCTCGCTTGGTCATGCACGCGATTATCAGGACGTACTTGATTTTTCCCGCGTCTTTGCGCGCGAACATCGCTTTCGTCTTGGCGTGCGTGTGCTGTCGGGGAATTCAGACGCTGAGGAAGTCGGCCATGCCTATGCGACGCTCGCCGCCGAACTTGTATCGGCGCTCGCACCCGTCGCAGAAGCGAAAGTTGCCGAACGCTTTGGCCGCATCAGCGGCGGTGCATTCTGCGTCGTCGCCATGGGCAAGCTCGGCAGCGAGGAAATGAGCGCCACCTCGGACCTCGACATTATCGTGATCTATGATGTCGATGATCCAGATGCCTTGTCGGACGGCGACAAACCCGTTTTCGCCTCGCAATATTTCGCCCGCGTCTCGCAGCAGTTGATCGGCGCACTTACCGCGCCCACAACGGAAGGCAAACTTTATGAAGTGGATCTGCGTCTGCGCCCTTCGGGCAATTCAGGACCCATCGCCACACGGCTTGAAAGTTTTGTGAGTTATCAGGCCAGTGAGGCCTGGACATGGGAACACATGGCGCTCACCCGCGCGCGCGTACTGACAGGACCGGACGCGCTCAAAGCCCGTGTGAAAGCCGCCATTGATGAGACGCTGCGCAGCCAGCGCGATGTGCAGAAGACCGCTTTCGACATTGCCGACATGCGCGCCCGCGTCGAACGCGAGTTTCCGAGCAAGGATCCATGGAATCTCAAATATGTGCGCGGTGGCCTCGTTGATCTGGAGTTCATCTGCCAGTATCTGCAATTGATCCACGGCCACGCGCATCCTGAAGTGCTCCGGCCGCATACGCGCGATGCGTTTTTGGCTATCGCCGAGGCGCGCCTGTTGCCTGCCGAAACGGCCGCCATGCTTGTCTCCGCCATCGCGCTCACGCATAATCTCACGCAGGTTGTGCGCATTTGCGTCGAAGGTGATTTCAAACCGGAAGATGCCACCCCGAGCCTCAAATCGCTTCTGGCCCGTGCGGGCAACGCCCCGAACTTCGAAATTCTCGAAGCTCAGTTGCGCGAAGCGCAAGCCGAAGTCCAAGCCGCCTTCGAAAGCATCGTGGTCGCCGCGTCCGGTTCCTGAACAGTTTCCGCAAATCGGATTGGCGGGGGAATTGCACAACAAGCCTGTAGGCGAAGGATCGCCGCGGGTTAACGTCCGGCGGGCTAAATTTTTAAATCCGTGATGATCCCTTGCAATTTGTGGTTAACGCGCAATCTGTGCAGACACAGGTGTGCAGTAGCTTTCGCGGCGTGTGTGCCAATGCGGTACGATTACGTCTGAATACCGCGTGAGCGGATTAGTTGAGTTGGGACCAGACGCATGGAGCGTCACGACGCCATTGTCATCGGAGGGGGCCTGAACGGCCTCACAGCTGCCGCGTATCTTGCGCGCGCGGGCGTTGACGTGTTGCTTGTCGAGCGCAATGAGCGCCTCGGCAGCGCGGCGGCGGGTTTTGACATTCATCCCGGTTTCCGCATGCCGCGTTTCACGCTCGGAACTTCAAGCCTGCCGCATCACACGGTGACCGATCTTGAATTGCCGAAGTTCGGCCTGCGCTTCATGCGTGTCGATGGCGGTGTAAGCCTGTTGGCCGACGGATGCTATCACGCGAGCTATCGCGACGGGCTGATGATGCGCCGCGAACTGACACGCCATTCATTAAAGGACGCCGACGCCTGGACGCGTTTTCGTCGCGACATGCTGCGCGCGCAGTTCAGCCTGCGTGACGCGCTGGCTCAACCAATGCACGACCCGTCGCGCCGCTCGCTTGCCGCCTTCCGTGCGCTGCTGGGCAATGCCGATCAACTGGCCATCAAGCCGGTGCCGGACCTGCATGACATGACGCGCCTTTGGACCATGTCCTGCGCCGAATTTCTCGACAGCTATTTTACGTCCGACATCGTCAAGATGCACCTTGCAGCCAAAGCTTTGGCGGGCACTACATTTGGTCCTTATTCGCCGTCAAGCGCGCGCTTCCTGATGAATTTGTTTTCGGCTGAAACCGAAGGAGCAGGCGGCGGTGCACCGGCGAGTGTTCTCGCCATGGGCGGGCCGCAAGCTGTCGCGGATGCTTTGGGCGCGGCCATTGAAGGCTTCGGCGGTCACGTCCGCACCGAATCCGAAGTCACCGACGTTATCCTGCGCGACGGCAAAGCGCGCGGTGTCGCGCTCGCTGATGGTGAAGAAATCTACGCCGACGCGGTCCTGTCCGACCTAGATCTGAAGCGTACTTTTCTTGCGCTCTTCCCGTGGAAAGATTTGCCCAAAGGCTTCGTCGAGCGCGTCGGTCGTTTCCGTATGCGCGGCGTCACTGCGAAAATCAATCTCGCGCTTGACGGCCTGCCGGCGTTTCCTGTCGTGCCGGACGATTGCCCCGCACTTCAGGGCGGCCTGCGCCTTGCCATGCCGATGGAAAAACTCGAACAGGCGTTCGACGATTGGCGCAGTCACATGCCGCCGCGCACACCGCTCATTGAAGCGCTCATCCCGTCGATGTCGGACCGCTCGCTTGCGCCGCTCGGCAAGCACGTCATGTCGGTCGCAGTACATTATGTGCCCGAAGTTTTGCACGACGGCGCATGGACGCAATCGCGCAAGGACGATTTCACCGATCTTGTCATCGGCGAAATTACCGCCCACAGTCCGGGCTTCAAAGACCTCATTCTTGCCACCGAAACATTGGTGCCGCCAGACATCGAAAGCGAAGTCGGGCTCACTGCCGGTGATTTCGAGCAGGGCGAAATGTCACTCGACCAGATGTTCTTCAACAGGCCCATGCCTGGGCTGGCGAATTATGAAACGCCCATCGGAAACTTTTATCTCTGCTCCGGCAGCGCCCATCCCGGCGCACTCGAAACGGGCGGGACAGGCGCAGGCGCAGCGCAGCGTGTCGCAGCTGCGCTCGGCAGGAACGTCATCACACGCAGAGGGGTGGGCATATGATCCACTCCGATCACCAGTTCGACGCCATCGTCATCGGCGCTGGCCACAACGGCCTCATCGCAGCCGCTTATCTCGGCAAGGCAGGCAAGCGCGTCTTGTTGCTCGAGGCCGCAACGCGCCTCGGTGGCGCGCTTACGACAGCCGAAGTGTCACCCGACTACCGTGTGTCGACAGGTGCACACCTGCTCGACGCCCTGCCGCGTCGCATCGAGAAAGATTTGAAACTCGCCAAGCACGGCTTGCGCTTTGCCGCACGCCAGTTGCAAACCATCGCGCTCGACCGCGATCACAATCATATTGTGTTGGCGCTGGGTCGCGGCAATCTCGACATCCTGCGCCGCCACAGTGCAGCGGACGCTGACGCCTTCGCCGCGTATCTTGCGCGTATGAAGTCCTACTCGGCTGTCTTGGGGCCGTTGCTACGGGACGCACTGCCTGACATTGAGCCCGAAACCATGTCGCGCCGTTTGCGCCGTCTCGTCTGGCGCGCCCAACGCCTCGGCGGTGAAACGCTCGAAAGTCTGATGCGCCAACTTCCAGGCAGCATCGGTGACCTACTCAACGATACATTCGAAACACCGCTCATCAAGGGCGCTCTAGCGCTTGACGCTTTGATGGGGAGCGGGGAGGGGCCTTATTCGGCGGGCACAGCGCTCACTTCCATCGCGCGCCAGAGTCTGCGTAGCATTTCCAAAGGTCCGCATAGCATCGAGGGCGGCCTCGGCGGGTTCACGGACGCTCTTGCGGCTTCGGCAGCGAGCTACGGTGTCGTCATCCGCGCTGCAACCGACGTCAAACGTATCCTTGTCTCCGATGGTCATGTGTACGGCATCGAAACACAAACAAACGAGATTTACGAAGCCCCCTTCGTGCTGTCGAGCGCACATCCGCGTGAAACCATGCTCGATCTTGTCGGCGCGAAATATCTCGACGCCGGTCTCGTCAAGCAGTTGAATGAAATCACTGATACCGGCACAACAGCCAAGCTCAATCTGTCGCTCGACGGATTGCCGACCATTCAGGGTCTCGCTCCGCAGGAATATGGCGCACGCATTTTGGTGGCCCCGTCACTCGTTGCGCTTGATGACGCCTATACAGCATTCAAGCACGGCGGCATTGCGTCTGACATTCCGATGGAAGTGACTATGCCGAGCGTCATTGACGCGCCGCTTGTGCCCTCAGGCCAGCATGTCATGTCGATTGTCATGCAATATGTACCCTATGAAATCAAAGGCGGTTGGGAACAAGGCCGAGACCGGCTCGTTGATCGCGCTATCGAAACGCTGAGCGCCTATGCGCCGGATTTGCGTCAGCGCATCGTCGCGGGCGAGCTGATGCTGCCGCCAGACATTGAAAACAAGTTCGGCCTCGTTAACGGCGGCTGGTATCACGGCGACATGCGCCTCGATCAGCTTTTGTCGTTCCGTCCCGCACCGGCGCTGGCGCGATATGCGACACCCGTTAAAGGTCTTT
This sequence comes from Parvibaculum sp., assembly GCA_030649335.1. GTDB lineage: Bacteria > Pseudomonadota > Alphaproteobacteria > Parvibaculales > Parvibaculaceae > Parvibaculum. The sequence goes on from JAUSLL010000099.1 coordinate 13,785, forward strand.
ATCTCTGCGGCGCAGGCAGCCATCCGGGTGGCGGCATCTGCGGTCTGCCCGGCGAATATGCCGCCCGCCTTGTGTTGAGCGAGGGGGCACGCGCATGAGCGATGACACCAAACTCAACTCGATCGTGGAACCGCCGCCGCTCGTCGCTGACGTGAACGACGCGAACACCACGCCCCGGCCGCCGCCAGTGCCCCGCCTCAATCTCGCGGCACTCGATGAAATCTCGCGTGCCGATCCAGCTCTGTTTGAGGACCGTCGCGCCGATCCGCCCTTCTCGCGTCAGGTGATGACAACGCCGCTGCATTTCTATGTGGCCAGCGAAAGTCTGACCAATCTTTGGTGCAACTGGAACGGCTACACAGTCGCCGATCAACTCACGAGCCTTGACGATGAATATGCAGCACTCCGGCACGGTGCTGCGCTCGCTGACATTTCACCGCTCGTCAAATATCGCATCAGCGGACCCGATGCGCTTGCGTGGTTGCGTCGTCTGGTGACAGGCAATCTCGTGTCGCTGTCGGTTGACGAAATCATACCCGTTGTCTTCTGCGAAGATCGCGGCCTTGTTGTCGGTGATGGCTTGCTGTTCCGTCTGGGCGACAGTGAATTCCGCCTTGTCACCGAGGAACGCCACCTCGCCTGGTTCATGGACAGCGCCATTGGCCACAATGTGCGCATCGAAGATGTGTCAAAAACGCTCGCGGCGATGAGCTTGCAGGGTCCGCTCTCCTGCGCTGTTCTGTCGGAGGCTGGATTTTCCGGTATCGAAAATCTGCGGTGCTATACCGCCCATTGGTTCAACGTCACAGGCATGCCGGTTTATGTAAGCCGCAGCGGTAATTCCGGCGATCTCGGTTACGAGCTTTGGGTGGACCCCGACGATGCTCCGGCATTCTGGCTGCGCCTGCTCGACAAAGGAAAAGCGTACGGTGTGAAGGCCGGAGGCTTCGCTTTGCGCGAAATCGCTCGCATCGAGGCGGGCATCCCGCGCGCCGGTGTCGATTATCTCGGTGCATTTTCCGCCGTCGACCCGCAAAGCGCTCTGACACCCTTCGAGCTTGGGTTTTCGGCGCTTGTTGATCTGAACGGCGAGCATTTCACCGGCCGCGAAGCCTTACGCAAGGCGAAAACTCTGCCCCCGCGCTACATCCTCGCGACGCTGGCCGTGGACTGGTCCGCGCCGCTCACCTTCGCCGCCATCCGCGATGGCTCCGGTGTTGCGGGCATTGCCACAAGCACCGGTTTCTCGCACGCGCTCGGCATCAATCTCGCGCTGGCCACCTTGCGACCTGCGGCCATCGCCGACGGTGCCGTCCTGCATGTACAGGCTGAAGTGCGCGAGGAATTATCGCTCCGCGTCATCAGCGCCGCCGCGCGCATTCTGGCGGGACCCGCGGTGTTGCTGCCCGCGCGCCACCTTGTGCCGGCGCCGCTTGTCACCCGACGCTGATTTTTTCTTTTTCAAAAATTTTTCATTGCCGGCGACGGAATGGTGCCCCCCCCGCGTTTATCTCTGTGAGAGACGGAGCGCCGACTTTCCAGTCCACCCCCCTGGCTTGGAAATAGTTCCGTCTCTTTGGTCGGGAACGCGGCTGCGAGTAGTGTAATGCGGCCGCGTTCCTGTCCCTCATAGCGGGAATCGGGATTAGAAAATGCGCTACATAAAGCCGGAAATTTGGGTTGGTGTTGCTGCCATCACGCTGGGCTTGGCCATGCCGCTTGTGGCCGTTGCTGCGCCGGAAGAAGGCGGCAGGCATCACGAGATGATGCAGAAGCTGGATACCAATCATGATGGCAAAGTATCGCAATCAGAATGGAAAACCGCCAGTGACGCTCGCTTTACCCGTACAGATGCCAATGGCGACGGCTTCGTTAGTCGCGACGAGATGATGGCTGAGCGGGAAAAACACAATGCTGAAATACGCAAAACGCGCGGCGAGTCCATGTTCGGTCGCGCTGATATCGATAGTGATGGCAAATTATCCAAAGCTGAGTATGACGCCGGTGCGCAGAAGATGTATGAACGCATGATGACCCATCGTGGTCCGCCTCCTCGCGATCAGGAGTAGGCATATGCAGCCGCATCCTGCATTATTGCGCGTGGATGCGGTTCGCCAAGCGGAGGTCCGCTTGGGCGAAGTCATTGACTTCTTATTGCAGAGGGGCCGCGCTCGCTTGGACGGTGCGACGGACGACGAACTGGTGGCCCTTGTGGCACAAGGCGACGAGACGGCTTGCCGTTTGCTCGTCGATCGCCATTTGCCGCGCATGATCGCGGTCGCCCGTCGCATGATGGGCAATCATGCTGATGCAGAAGAAGTGGCGCAGGAGGTGTTCCTGCGTGTCTGGACCCATGCCGATCGCTGGGTGCCGGGCGGCGCGCAATTCACAACATGGCTGCATCGTGTCGCGACCAATCTCTGCCTCGATCGCCTGCGCAAGCACACGATGGACGACATCGATTCCATTCCGGAGCCTGCCAGCGATGAGCCGGGACCGGATGTGATATTTGAGCAACAAGAACTAGCAATTCGAGTGGAAGTTGCGTTACAGGCGCTGCCGGCGCGTCAACGCGCAGCCGTGACATTGACGCATTTCCAAGGCCTGACCAACATCGAAGCCGCGGAAACCTTGGAAATAAGCGTTGAAGCGGTCGAATCTTTGCTGGGGCGGGCGCGAACGGCGCTGCGTGTCAGCTTAGCGACGGAAAAAGGCACTTCGGACCGTTAAACGAATATGCAAGGGGCGATCCCGCAAAGGTTTCAGGTAATGACGATGGCTATAACATTAGACAGGTTTCGCGAGATTGTAGGGGCATATGGTGCCGCTGCTCATCGCTGGCCCGTTGCTGAGTGCGCTGCCGCGCTGGCGCTGGTCGCTGAGAATGCGGAAGCCCGGGCCTTGCTCGACGATGCTTTGCAACTCGATCTGATGCTCGACGCCGCACCTGCTGCCGAACCCGCTTCCGACTTGCTGATTGCCCGCATCATGGCCGCGCGCCCCCGCGCTGTGGTCCCGCCACGCGCTTCTGTTGTTCAGTCCGTGCCGCGCCGTGGCCTGCTTTCACTGCTTCAGGTCCTCTGGCCATATGGTTCCGCCGCTTTTCCGGCGGGCGCTTTGGCCGCTTCCATCATGCTGGGTGTTGGCTTTGGCGCCACCGCCACATCGACTATGGTGTCGCTTGGTCTTGCCGATACGACGCAGACTGCGGCGAGCACAAGTGAATTTGGCGAACAGTTGGTGGCCATCGCCTTTGCTGAAAACACCTATCCCGAGGAGTGGCAGTAAATGAGTGAGCCCGTTACAAATCCGCCAGCCCGCCGATGGCTCGGACCTGCTTTTCTTGTCTCGCTGGGCATAAATTTGTTTTTGGCAGGCATGATCGCAACGAGCGCATATTCCCACCGCGGTGGTCCGCATAGTGAGCGCGGCGGCGGTCCGATGAGCGCCATGTTCGGCGACGTGCGCGGTGCCAAATCTGACATGAGCGAGGAAGATCGCAAGGTCATGCGCGATATCATGGTCGGGCAGTTCAAGATCATTCGCCCCTATCTCGTTGAAATGGACAAATCACGTAAGGATCTCGCCGCGATCATCGGCGCGTCGCCTTATGATGCAGCAAAAGTCAAAGCCGGTTTTGAGCGCATCGATGCAGCACGCAGCAATGTCGCCAATGTGATGAGCGAAGCCATGATCAAAGGCTTCGGCGAAATGAGCGACGAGCAGCGTCAGCGCCTTGCCACGATCATGGCCAAAAATGCCGAACGTCATTGGCGACATGGCGGCAAAGGCCCTGACGAAGGTCCCGATGGCGCCGACTTCCCGCCACCGCCTCCTGATGGACCTCCCGTATACTAGTCGCCTAAGCTGTCCTGCGATATGCGAGAGGCCAGCAAACGATGACGTGGTACCACGAGAGCATGTATGACGCGGGCAAGCCCGCGGGCAGCTATTGGGAAGACGACGCACCACCCTTAGGTGACGGCATCGACCTCGGCGCTCTCCAAGGCGATCATGTGTGCGACACTGCCATCATCGGTGGCGGTTACACAGGCCTCTCTGCCGCGCTGCATCTTGCCCGCGACCATCACATCGACGCGACTGTGCTCGAAGCCGGACCGCTCGGGTGGGGCGCGTCGGGCCGCAACGGCGGCTTTTGTACGCTGCCGCCCATGAGCCTCGGCTATGACCAACTCATCAAACGCTACGGGCTCGACGAAGCGCGCCGCTTCATGGCCTCGCAAGCCGAAGCTGTTGATCTCGTCGCCGATCTCGCCGCCCGTGAAAGCATAGACCTCAATCAGCAAGGTAGAGGCACGCTCCATGTCGCCCACGCACCGCGCCGCTTTGACGAGTTGAAAGAAGAAGGTGAATTTCTCACCCGCACCTTCGGTCTGTCCTCCACATTGCTCAATCGTGAAGAAGTCGCCGTGCAGCATTACGATTCCACCGAACAATTCGGCGCGCTCCACATTCACAAAGGCTTCGGCCTCCATCCCTTACGCTTTGCTCGCGGCCTTGCTAACGCCGCAGCAGGGGCAGGGGCGCTGCTACATGGTCGCTCCAAGGTATTGCGCTGGGAGAAATCAGGTGACGAACATCGTCTGATTACCGCCACAGGTAGCTTGCGTGCGCGCCGCGCCATTATCGCCACCAACGGCTTCACGCAAGACAGTCTAAATCGTGATCTCTCGAACCGTCTGATGCCGATTCTCTCCAACATCATCGTCACGCGGCCGTTGAGTGATGACGAGCGTGCCGCGCATCATTGGCGCACGGAACTTCCCTGCAGCAACACGCGTCAGCTCCTGTTTTATTATCGCATGTTGCCGGACAACCGATTTTTGTTCGGCGCGCGCGGCGATCTCACCGGCCATCCGGCCGATGGCGCAATCATGCGAAAGACGATGGAAAAACGTCTGGGGGAGGTATTCCCCCATTGGAAGGATGTGCCAATCACTCACTATTGGCGGGGCTTTGTTTGCATGACCGCGCGCCTCACGCCTGCCATTGGTCAGATGCCTGACGACAAAAATGTTTATTTTGCGCTCGCCTATCATGGAGATGGCGTATCGGCTGCGCCATGGGCGGGCCGCGCGCTTGCAAATATCATCGGCGGTAAAAATAGTTTCGCTGAAATTCCCGCACCTTTCATAGGAATTCCACCTGCCTTTCCGTTTCCTTCGCTGCGGCGCTGGTATCTTCGTGCGGCTCTCGGCTATTATCGCTTTCAGGACAATTACTAAGCGCAATCAGCAAATTAATAGTCAGTTTTGGATATGGAAATGAGCGACCGTAAAAAGGAAGGTGTGGCCGGAAGGGCTACACTCGCCGAGTTCAAGGCGTTTCTCGCCGAGAACGGCGACATCGATTACCTTGATGCCATCTATGTCGATATGTGCGGCACAGTCCGCGGCAAACGTTTTCCCATCGAAGAAGCTGAACGCATATTCACTTCCGGCGTGCAGATGCCGAAGTCGCTCTATTTCTTCGACGTGACCGGCGTCAACGAAGACATTCTCGGAATGGGCTTTTCTGATGGCGATCCGGATGCGCAGTCCTATCCGATTGCAGGTTCCATCGTGCCGGTGCCATGGGCTTCGATGAAACAGGCGCAAGTTCTGATGACGATGATGGACGATGAAGGCGCGCCCTTTGCGCTGGAGCCGCGTGTGGTACTCGCCAATGTTGTCGCAAAACTTGCCGACATCGGTCTGCATGCTGTAGCCGCCTGCGAATTTGAATTCTACGTTCTCGACCGCGAACGTGACCGCAAGAACCTGCCGCAAGCGCCGATCAATCCGGCAACAGGTGTGCGTGAAACCGCCAACGAAGTTTATGGCATCACCGAACTCGACGGCTTCATGGGCCTGCTGAAAGAAATTGATGAAGCCGCCGCCGAACAGGGTGTGCCGGCTTCGGGTGCCACCGCCGAATTCGCGCCCGGCCAATACGAGATCAACCTCAATCACGAAAACGATGTTCTGCTCGCGGGCGATCACGCCGTCATGCTGCGCCACCTTATCGGCGCCATCACCCGCAAACACAACTTCGTTGCGAGCTTCATGGCCAAACCCTTTGCCAATCAGACAGGCAACGGTCTGCATGTCCATTGCTCGATCCTCGACGAGAAAGACAATAATATTTTTGACGACGGTTCGGACGAGGGCAGCGAACGTCTGCGTCACGCCATCGGCGGCTTGCAGGCGACCCTTCCGGATGCGATGGCGCTTTTTGCGCCCAATCTCAATTCCTATCGCCGCTTCGGCCCCAATCTCTTTGTGCCGGTCAACCGCGCCTGGGGCTACAACAACCGATCGGTCGCCTTCCGTGTGCCTGCCGGTTCGCCCGAAGGCCGCCGCATCGAACACCGTGTATCCGGTGCCGACGCCAATCCCTATCTCGTGCTCGCCGCCATCCTCGCGGGCATTCACTACGGCATCGTCAACCAGATCGAGCCGGACGAACCCGCCGAAGGCAATGCCTGCGACGTGGTGGACGAAGACATTCCCTTCTTCCTCCCCAGCGCCCTGAAGCGCCTGCGCAATTCATCCGTCATGCGCGAATATCTCGGCTCGCATTACGTTGAAGTTTATGCAGAAACCAAGATGCTAGAATTCGACAAGTTCCAGCGCACGATCTCGCCGCTGGAATATGATTGGTATCTCTGACGAACCGGCGTTGGCGCGATTTTTATGACACCAGAACTGGGCATTATTGAGGGCTTCTACGGGCGGCCGTGGACTTGGGACGAGCGTGAGGCGACGGCAGTTTATCTCAGCCGCCACGGTTATCGCTTTTATCACTTTGCGCCCAAGGCGGATGTGTTTCTCCGTCGCCGTTGGGCCGAGCCGCATCCGGCGGAAGATGCCGCGGGTCTCGCCTCGTTGTCGCGCACCTGCCGCGCGCATGGTGTGCGCTTCGGTGTAGGTCTCAGCCCTTACGAAATCTATCGCGATTTCAACGACGATGTGCGCGCAGCCCTCACGCGTAAACTCGCGTTTCTCGACGAGATTGGCATAGACGATCTCGCGATCCTGTTCGACGACATGCGTGGTGATTTTCCGGACCTTGCCGCCAAGCAGATTGAGATCGCCCATTGGATCAAAGAGCGAAGCGCTGCCACACGGATACTCGTCTGTCCGAGCTATTACACCGACGATCCGATCCTTGATCGCATCTTCGGCGCGCGGCCCGCAAACTATCTCGAAGATTTGGGCCGCATGCTTGATCCCGCAATCGAGATCCTGTGGACCGGTGAAGAAGTCTGTTCGCGCGAATTTTCGACGGGCCATCTCGCGCGTGTCGCAACGCAGCTCGGTCGAAAGCCTTTCATCTGGGACAATTACCCCGTCAACGACGGCCCGCGCATGTCGCAGTTCCTGCACCTGCGCGCTTTCACTGGCCGCCCCACTGTTATGAGTGAGCATGTCGCGGCGCATGGCGTCAATCCGGCGTCACAACCTGTGTTGAGTCTCATTCCCGCCCTGACATTGGTTGATGCTTATACGCAGGGCGACGCCTATCAGTATGGCGCGTCACTCGCAGCTGCCGCAGAAACGGTACTCGGCAAAGAGCTTGCGCAAACGTTGGTCAACGATGTGCTGGTGCTGAACGACAGCGGTCTTGATCGTTTGACGCCATCAGCATCTGAAAAACTCCGCGCGCGTTACGCAGCCTTCGATCATCCTGCCGCGCGCGAGATCACCGGCTGGCTCGATGGGGCCTATCGCATCACGCAGGAAATCATCGACAGCCAATAGCGGCCAGCGGATTCTCAATCGACAACGGCACACAAGCGCAATCCGTCTCCGGCACCCCACGTCGTGTTTAACATCTCACCCTAGAGATCATTGAACACCGCTAAGTTTCGGTTGCACCTGCATATTCCGGCCACACCTGTTTTTTGCTGCAAAGCAACCGTTGCGCCGCCGCGCGTCAGGCCGCGTGACAGCGCCATTTCCCGTGATAGCCTTTTGGCACAAGAAAAACAGTCGGGGAGGACACGAGCATGCATGTCGGATTGAGCGTGATTTTTCAGGGACCGGACGGCGCGAAGTCGGACCGTCAGGTCTATCAGGATGAATTGAAACTGGCCGATCTTGCCGAGCCGTTAGACTTTCATTCCATCTGGGCCGTCGAGCATCATTTCACGGATTATACGATGTCGCCGGACGTACTCCAGTTCCTGTCCTATATGGCGGGGCGCACGAAGACGGTGAAACTCGGCTCGATGGTCGTCGTCCTGCCGTGGCACGTCACGCCCATCCGCGTGGCAGAAGAAGTGACGTTGCTCGACCATCTGTCCGGTGGTCGTTTCATCTTCGGTATCGGGCGCGGGCTTGGTCGCATCGAATTTGAAGGCATGGGCGTCAATCAGGAAGAAAGCCGTGCGCGCTTCGTCGAGTATGCGGGCATGATTCTCGAAGGGCTGGAGAAAGGTTATTGCGAAGGTAAGGGTCAGTTCATCGACCAGCCGCGCCGTGACATCCGTCCCGCACCGTTCAAGACTTTCCGTGGTCGGACATATGCCGCTGCCGTCTCGCCGGAATCATCCCAGATCATGGCCCGACTTGGCGTCGGCTTGCTCATCGTGCCGCAAAAGCCATGGGAAAGCGTGCTCACCGAGTTGGAAGACTATCGCAAGATCTTCCGTGACGTGAACGGAACCGAACCGCCGCCACCACTTGTGGCCGGTTGGACCATCGTCAACGAAGATGCGGCGCAGGCCGAAGCTGACGCCCGCAAATATATCGGCAATTATTATCAATCCGTCGTCGATCACTATGAGTTTGCTGGCACGCATCTTCAGAAGATGAAGGGCTACGAGGCCTATGCGCCCATGCAGGCTGCAATGCAGGAGAAGGGCGCGCAAGAGGCTATGACCGACGCCTTCGTCGGCCTTCATCCCTGGGGCACGCCCGATCAAGTGGTGGAAAAAATTTCCGGCATCCGCGACATGATCGGCGCGGAAGGCTTCGTCGGCGTCTTTTCTTATGGCGGCATGTCGGCGGAAAAAGCTGAAGCCAATGTCCGTCTCTTTGCCGACAAGGTCATGCCGCGCTTGAAAGCCTTGGGCGCGCCGGGCAGCATCGTCGGTCTTGCCGCGGATTAACGCGAAGAAGTTGGCGCGTCCCGTGATCAGGGACGCGCCGTTTTCGTCAGAACTTCAGCACAAATCCGATGTCGAACGATTGTGCGAAGACGTTTCCGGTAGGCAGGACTGCCTTGTATCCGGCATGAAGCGACAGGTCATCGCTCACATTGACATTGAGGCTTGTGCCCGCCGTCAGGCGGTTGCGTGACGGCTGAAGCCCGTTGATAGAGAACGTGCCGCCACCGACGCTGACCGTGCTTGACGGCGCATCGTTCATCAGTTCGTGGCTGTAGCCGATCTCAACGCGCGGTGTGAGTTTTGTCCCGCTTGTCGTCTTGAATGACTTCTCCGCGCTGAGGCCGACAGAAGGCCTCAGACTGTTCGAGGTGCGGCTGTCAACGTTGAGGTTGAAGCCCGGTGCGCCGCTTTCGTTGAAGCTCTCTTCGGCAACACGCACATAGGCGAGGCCTGCGTTCGGCGTCACAATGACGTCCGCCACTGTGAACTCGATGCTTGCCTGAACGGCCGCCGACACCTCATCGCCGCCGTGGCTTGCCGTCGCCGTATCGCCTGTCGCAATGATCGGGCGACGGCTGTCAATGAAGGCATGGCCATAGCCGAGCAATCCATCGAGGGCGATGCGGTCGATCGTGTAGCTGCCGTAGAGTGCTAAGCGCGGTGTCTTGACGTGGCCGCTATTGCCATTGCTTTCGTCCAGATAGCTCTGGTCGTAACCAGCGGCGATACCCGCGATGAAGTTTTCACCAAAGGGTTTGTCAACGCCGATCATGACGCCGCCGCTTTTGGTTTTATATCCGGCAACCGCGCCGTTGCTATCGATTGAGGAAAGGCGTCCCGTTGATTGCATCCAGAAACGATGCGCTGGTTGTCCACTGCCAGAAAGCAATCCATCAAGGCTGCCATTTGACGCGACCTGTATCGGTTTGCGAAGCATGGCAGATCCGCCACCTGCGCCGCTGCCGTGCAAGCCGCCAAGCTGATCAAAAATCGTGCCCGTTGCTGTTTGCCCTCCGGCCATCGTGATATTGCCCAGCGACGAGAATGTCGTGTTGTCTGTTGGTGTTACGACAACATCGTCACCCAGAAGGAGATCGACATTTTTATCTCCGTAAGTAACAGATTCAGCAAGCGTAAAGCCTTCAGGTTTCTTGCCTCCAATTGTTGAGAACTCACCCGTGATGCTATTGGCGGTCAGGATCGTGTAGCTTTTGGCCGTATAGACGCCGGGCGCATAATAGAGGTTCAGCGTGCCGCCCAAGGCTGCCGTGCCTGTGACCGCCAGTTGCGATGCTGCCTCCGGCGTCACCACAATACCAAGCGTCCCGACAAAATCATCGTCGCCCTTCTGGATGTAATTGCCATTGATGGTCAGCGTGCCGATGGTGTCATTGCCACCGGGCATAACCATGCCACCAAAATAATTGGAAACATTGCCGTTAATCTGCCCGAAGCCACGCAATCTGGCATCTTCATTCAAAAAAACGTTGCCATTGATTGTGGTGTCTGTGTTGTCAGCGTCACCCACCAGCAATTCACCTTCGCGGATCAACCAGTCTGTTGTCTCGTGAGACTCGTTTTGCAAGGTCCATGTGCTGTTGCCGGATTTTTCGAAAATGCCGAAATCCTGATACCGGACACCGATGAGTGACAAAT
>JAUSLL010000043.1 GCA_030649335.1 Parvibaculum sp.
CAAAGCCACCGTCGAATATTGCAAGACGCGCAAGCAGTTCGGCGTACCGATCGGCAAGTTCCAGGTCCTCCAGCACCGCATGGTCGATATGTTCATGGCCTATGAGCAGTCCGTGTCCATGACCTACATGGTCAATCTGAAACTCGAAGAAAACGAAGCCGAGCGCATCAAAGCCGCTGCCGGTGCCAAAGTGCAGATCGGCAAAGCCGGTCGCTTCGTGGGCCAGCAGGCCGTACAGCTTCACGGCGGCATGGGCATGACCGACGAGTTGAACGTGGGCCACTACTTCAAGCGCCTGACCATGATCGACACACAGTTCGGCAACGTCGATCACCAGCTGAAGCGTTATTCCAACGCCGCATAATCTGCGTCGTTTCCAAATACGAAAGGCCGCAACGAAAGTTGCGGCCTTTTTGTGTTGTGGCATGTGGCAGGGCGTAGCCGATCAGTCCGTGACTTAATGTGCGGTGCCCGCATCCTGCTTGGCTGGCGGAGGTGTTGTGGTTTCTTCGGTCGCAGCCTCGTCAGCCTTCTCGCCATCAGACAGTTCTGATTTATCTTCATCAGACGCTTGCCCGCTCGAAGCATCCGCTTTGTCTTCTGCCTTTTGTTTCGACTTGGACTTGGTGTCCGGTGTCTCCGGTTCGGCAGCAGGCGCGCTGGTCGCTGGCGCAGCGGATGTTTCGGGCTTTGTCTCCGCTTCGATGGCCGGAACAAGGACCGTCGAAGCAGGCGCGGGTACCGCTTGTTCGCCGGGTTGCGGCAATGCCGGATTAGCCGATGCCACGTTTGACGGTGCCGCCGCTTCTTTGGTCGGGGCCGTCGGGGCGGCTGCCGGTTCTTCCGACGTCGGTTTCACTTCAGGCTCTGTGCTTGCGACAGCAGCAGCGGACGCAGGCGTGTCTGCGGTTTCTTCCGTCGCGCTGCTGTTAGCAGATGTCGAAGGCTCGTCGTCGCTATCCTTCATGCCTTCAGCCGTGATCGCCGCAATGGCGGCAGCGGTCGCGGCTTTGACCAGTTTCTCGGTTTCTGTTTCTTCTGCAGGGGCAGGGGGCTTGCTGTCCCCTTGTGCCGCCTTCGACATATCGGTCTTGCCGTCCTGCGCGACGACGTCATCTTCGACGTGCTCGGTATAGTCGTTCACGATTCGCGCCTGACTGCCTTGAATGAGCAACACGCGTTGCCCGATTTTCAGCGGTGTCGTGTCCTTCTGCGTCACCGACAGAAGATCGCCCTTGGCGTTTCGCACGATATATTCGTAGCCCGTTGTGTCCTGAACCTGCTTGCCGACTTCGCTACCGGCAATGCCGCCGACCACAGCGCCGCCAAGCGCGCTCAGGGCGCTGACTGCGCCTTCGGCGACTTGCGAACCGGCGATGCCGCCCGCTGCCGCGCCGGTTGTCGTGGCAATCGACGTATCAGCGCGGATCGAAACCTTGCGGACACCGACCACAACGCCTGATTCAACCTTGCTCGCCTGTTGCACGGCGGAGCTTGAATAGGTATCGGGCGAGTATTTCGGTCCGCATGCCGTCAGCAACAGCGTTAGCGGTAGTATTATGAAAAGGCTGGCACCTGAAATTTTGAGGGGACGTTTGGTTGCGGACATTCCAGAACTCGATTGGCCAAGACTCAGTGAAGGGGCAGGCTTACTCGCCGATTGTGTCGGCTTTGCGCCAAAACTTCATCTGGTAATTGGAAATTTGGTCCGATCGGACGTTTGCCGATGAGAATAATGAAATGAAGTGGCCCGGAGGCGACAGCGACATGCCCGCGAAGGGGCATTCCGGCAGTGGCGCGGGGCGGTTGGTCAGAGACCGAAAATGGCAGTCTGCTTGACGGGTTCGGAGAGCAGGCGCTGTTCGGGGAAGATCGCTTCGGCCTGCGTGCCTTCGCCGAGCTTGCTGCGGATCTCAAAGCTGCCGCCGTGAATCTGCAACAGACCTTTGACGATGGACAGGCCAAGGCCGGAGCCTTTGCCCGGTTGAGCAATGCCGGCGGCGCCCTGCGTAAAGGCCTCCGTGACACCATCGATTTCGCTTTCGGAGATGCCGCTGCCCTGATCGTGGACGCCAAAGCGCAGGTCACCGTTGGGTTCCATGCGGACGAGCAGGGTCACGACACTTTCGCGCGGCGAGAATTTGATCGCGTTGGTCAGCAGATTGATCCAGATCTGGCGCATGGCCCGCGTGTCGGCATAAAGCGTCGGCAGATTGGGCGCGAAATCATAAGCAACGGTCACGCCTTGCGCCTCGGCGCGGATGTTCAGCAGGCGATTGGCTTCCTCTGCCAGCGCCACGATATCAACCTCTTCTTCAGTGATTTCAAATCGGCCCGCTTCGATGCGCGACAGGTCGAGAATATCATTGATAAGGCCGAGCAAATGCTGGCCGGAGCGGTTGATGTCGTTGGAATATTCTTTGTAGATCGGCTTGGAATGGCCGCCGAAAATCTCCGTCGCCATGACTTCTGAAAAGCCGATGATGGCGTTCAGCGGCGTGCGCAATTCATGGCTCATATTGGCGAGGAAATGCGATTTGGCGCGGTTGGCCTCTTCGGCGCGGGCACGCGCAGCATCGGAATCGCGCTTGGCGCGGAACAGCTGCTCGATCAGCACATTCTTGTCCGTTTGCAAATTGATCGAACGCGACATGGCACTATTGATCGACAAGGCGAGATGACGAAGAGAAAGGCCGAAGACAACCATAATTACCGCGACAATGGCATTGCCGATATCGCCCATGGTCACGAAACGGAGCGCCAGCCCGCCGATCAACGGCAACAGTGTGCAGTAGAGGACGGGAGCATAACAGACCGTCACCAGCGTCATCGGCGCAAGGGCAATGGCGATGGTTGAGACAATGTAGTTTTGGTATTGCACATCGTCGGGCAGCCAGAACAAGAACAGGATTGACGACAAGGTGATGGCGAAGGCGAGGGAAAAGGCCTCAAAGCGACGTGTCCAGACCCGCACGTCGATGTCTTCTACATTCAAGCGCAGAAAATTGCGCGACATCCGGCTGTAGGCGAGATGGACCGCTATCATCACCGCGCCCCAGAGCGCCAGTTTCGGCCAGGCAATGACAGGCAGAAGGCTCGCGGAATAGGCAGCGATGAGTATGGGTAGGAGGTAGGGCACACCAATTTGCGATTCTGCAAGAACACGCATCTGGGCGACGTGCGTATGATCGGACAGATTGCTCTTGTCGCCAACGAGACCTGTGCGCATATGCGCACCGCGTGAAACTTGCGCTTTGCCTTTATCGCCTTCAGAAGTGGTTTTGCCGCGTGACCGGAAGGCTCCGGCAAATTGCGACATATATTTCCAGCTCATTTGCCCCGGCCCAATCACGCTGAAATATGCGGCGCGAACACAATTGCCCGCTGATTCCACCATTTCGTCTTGTCCCAAGGTCGTCTAAAATCGTTAACGTTGGTTTCAGACACTTGGTTAAAAAACTCCAAATCTCTGTATTCCTCATGAAACCGAGGCGTGGCCCGACAAGGCCGCGCCCGTCAAAAGGAGCCCTGCCTTCATGTCTGATGCCCTGTTGTTCGAAAAAAATGGCCATGTGGTCACTCTGACCATCAACCGGCCCGAAATCCGCAATCCTTTGGGGGCTGCCGACGATCCGGAAAATTTTGTCAATGCCGCCGCCCGCATCAATGCCGACCGCGACGTGCGTTGCGTCATCCTCACCGGCGCAGGCAAAGCTTTCTCGGCGGGCGGTAACGTTAAAGCCATGAAAGAGGGCACAGACGGGTTCGGCGGCGCAGGCGTCCACATCCGCGAGCATTACCGCACCGGCATTCACCGCATTGTGCGTTCCGTCTGGGGCATCGAAGTGCCGGTCATCGCGGCGGTCAACGGACCGGCCATCGGCCTCGGCAATGACGTTGCCTGCCTTTGCGACACACGCATCGCAGCCGACACAGCCATCTTCGGCGCGACCTTCCTCAAGATCGGCCTCATCCCCGGCGACGGCGGCGCATGGCTGCTGCCGCGCATGATCGGTATGGCGCGTGCGAGCGAGCTTCTCTACACAGGCGACACCATTAGCGCCGCCACGGCCAAGGAATGGGGCCTTGTCTCCGATGTGGTTCCCGCTGCCGAGCTGATGGACCGCGCCCGTGCCATTGCCGACAAGATTTGCGGTCAGGCGCCAGACGTGCTTCGCATGACCAAGCAATTGCTCCGTCAGGGCATGACGACATCGTTCGACAACATCATGGAACTGTCAGCCTCCATGCAGGCGCTGGCGCACCATTCAAAGGACCATCAGGAGGCGCTCGACGCCTTCTTCGAGAAACGTCCGGGCAACTTCAAGGGCGAGTGACGCACTTGTTCAGATTCGAACCGGATTCAGGTGCGCTGAGCGTTGATAACCGAGCTTAATCGCCCTAGAGTCCCGCCCAACTTAATATCAAAACAACATCAGAAACTGGGAGATACACATGACAATCGGTCTCGTCGCCACACTCAAGGTTCAGGCAGACAAAGCGGACGACTTCGCCAAAATTTTCATGGAGCTGCGCGCTCAGGTCCTCGCGAATGAAAAAGGCTGCTTGCAGTACGATTTCTTCAAATCCAAAGCCAATGACGGCACTTTCATCGTCATGGAACAATATGCGACACAGGCCGATCTCGACGCCCACGGCAAGACCGAATACTTCAAAGCCGCCGGCGGCAAATTCGGTTCGATGCTGGCCGGTGCGCCGGGCCTCGTGTTCGCCGACAAGGTCGAATAAGGAGACACAATGGATCTGAGTTTCAGCAAAGAAGACGAAACTTTCCGCGCGGAAGTTCGCACCTTCATCGAAGAAGCCTACACGCCGACGATGCGCGCCAAACATGCGCGTTCCAAGCACGGCTACATCGACAAGGAAAGCCATGTTCAGTGGCAGAAGTCGCTGGCGAAAAAGGGTTGGCTCGCGCCGAACTGGCCGGTCGAATACGGCGGTCCGGGTTTCTCGGTGTCGCAGAAATATATCTACGACGTCGAAATGGGTCGCGCTGGCGTGCCCCATACGGTGCCTTTCGGCCCGACCATGGTGGCACCTGTCATCATGAAATTCGGAACGCCGGAGCAGAAAAAGCGTTTTCTGCCCGACATCCTCGAAACCAATGTTCTGTGGTGTCAGGGTTACTCAGAGCCGGGTGCCGGTTCTGATCTCGCCTCGCTTCAGACCAAGGCCGAAAACAAGGGCGACCACTATCTCGTCAACGGTTCCAAAATTTGGACCTCGGTGGCGCAGTGGGCCGACTGGATTTTCTGCCTCGTGCGCACGTCCAATGAAGGCAAGCGTCAGGAAGGTATTTCCTTCCTGCTCATCGACATGAAGACCCCCGGCGTTCAGGTTGAACCGCTGGTGCTTCTCGATGGCACGCCCGGCCCGCATCAGGAAGTCAATCAGGTCTTCTTCACGGACGTCAAAGTCCCGATGGAAAATCTGATCGGCGAAGAGAACAAGGGCTGGACCTACGCCAAGTACCTGCTTGAGTTTGAACGTGGCAATCCCTATTCGGCGGGCCTCTATCGTGGCTTGAACAAGCTGAAGAAGATCGCAGCCGACACAAAGGTCGATGGCGGCACGCTCGCCGATCAGCCTGAGTTCAAGGCACAGGTGGCCGACCTCTTCTCGCAGGTCACCGCGATGGAATTCACCGAACTGCGCATCTTCTCGGCGCTTTCGACAGGCGGCAACGTCGGTCCGGAAAGCTCGCTCCTGAAGTGCCGTGGCACGGAAATTCAGCAGGCCATTTCCGAACTCACCATGCAGGCCGTTGGCGGCTACATCACACCGTTTGTCGTAGACGGCATGATCGAAACCAACGAACCCTCGATTGGCCCTGACTACGCCATGACCGCCGCGCCGTATTACTTCTCGCTCCGCAAAGCATCCATCTATGCGGGCTCGAACGAAGTACAGCGCAACATCATGGCAAAGGCTGTTCTCGGCCTTTGAGCGCCAACGCTGACATAGTGATAAGACTTGCGAGCGCCGGAGACATTCCGGCGCTCGCTCGCGTTTGGCACGATGGTTGGCATCAGGGCCACGCGCATCTCTCGCCCGACATCGCCGCAGGCCGCCCGTTTGATTTTTTCCTGCCACGCATCGAAACGACTTTGCCCGATTGCGTCGTCGCCACCGTCAACGACGAGATCGTCGGCTTTGCTGGATGGGAAGGCGACGGCATCGGCCAGGTTTTCGTCCTGCCCGTATGGCACGGAAAAGGCGTCGCCCCTCTGGTCCTCGCCGACGCCGAACAAAAACTAAAAGAACAGGGCCACACCCGCATCTGGCTCCAATGCCAGGTCGGAAACCTCCGTGCCCGTCGCTTCTACGAAAAACACAACTGGCACGTCGCCCGCGAAGTCGATGTCACCATCGGCACGATTGAGGGCCGCAAACCCCAACTCGTCTGGCGGATGGAAAAAGACCTCTAACGACCTTCCCTTAACCTCCACCTTGAGGGGAGGTTAAAAAATCGACTTAGATTTTTTGGGTGGGGGTAAGCCCTCTATCCCGCAAAATAAATTTCTCCCCGCTTTTCTAGCCGCACCCACACCCCAACTCGACACCCTCGACATGGAAACACTCGAATTCCGACAGGAAACGACTGTACTTCCGAGCCTCATTTCGAGGGTCGCGTGCCCTTATCCCCACCTTTCAGACACGAAAAAGGGGAGCCCGCAGGCTCCCCGAATTCATCCGTATAAAGCGGAAATTATTATTTGGCGTCCGTCATGAGCTTGAAGAACTTGCCCGTCTGTTCGCCACCCATGAAGTAAGGCGCGGCGTTCGAGAAGTCGGAAATCTTGTCCCAGTTCTCGGCAACTTTTTCAGCTGTCAGACCGTCGCGACCAAGGAAGTTGCCTTCGGCTTCTTCCATGCGCGTGGCAGCGAAGACGCCCGCACCGGCGCAG
>JAUSLL010000052.1 GCA_030649335.1 Parvibaculum sp.
CAAGGGCAAGGCGATCCTGCTGGCCCTGCCCAAGGACCGAAACATCATCATCACCTCCGGCGACGCCGATGCAGAGCAGGATTTGGCCTATGAGATGTACACATTCCTCAAATCAAACGGCTATGACCTTGATGAACCGGACCGCCTTTTGCTGACCAGCATTGACGAACCCGTGACCATAGGCATGAACAGCGATGATCTGACCAAGCCGATTCAAATTCTCGTCGGCAACAAAGGATTCTAAGGACATGAGATTATTCGCATCATCTGTCGTGCTGGCCGCGGCGCTGGTCCTGTACGGGTGCGATTCCGAACCAACCGACACAAACGCAGCTGATGCGAATGTTGGAGCATCTTCTGCGGAAAATGAAACCGCTGATGGTGCCGACGACCTATTGCATGAGACCGGTCTTGTCACGCACGTCGAAGACAATGGCTATCCCACCTACACATTCACCATTCTGTTTCGCGCGGACCAGCCCGGTTTTGATCTGACCGCCAATGTCGCCGAGCTGGATCTGGGCGATGCGTCGCCGGAATCTTTCACGGGCAAGACCGTGAGTGTCGACTATGTCTCAGGTGAAGAACCGAACCTAATGGACATGCGCGCCAGCGACCGCTCCGTATTGGGCAGCGATGCACCGGAAGAAACGGATCCGAACTGGAAGAACATCACCGGCACGCTGAGCGGTGCCGAAGCGGTTGTCGGCGGCGATCTGCCGGACGAGATAACCGTCACGGCAGCCGACGGTCAAAAATTGACCTTCAAAACTTACGTGAATGCGGAAATGGTGCCGGCCAACGGCAAGACAGTGACCGCCCTCTATGGCACCCGATACTTCAATCGAATTGTGCGATTGCAACCGTAACACCAAGCGCGCGTGGTGGGCCCGGCAGTTCAATGCATACCGGTCTCGCACTGATTTTCCCTGTTAACAGGGAAAATACAGGGAAATCCTTCAAAATCGGGCGCCCGCACCCGACTTTATCGCCAAAATTATCTATAAAATCAATAACTTATAG
This sequence comes from Parvibaculum sp., assembly GCA_030649335.1. Lineage (GTDB taxonomy): Bacteria > Pseudomonadota > Alphaproteobacteria > Parvibaculales > Parvibaculaceae > Parvibaculum. Next base: position 1,024 of record JAUSLL010000052.1, read on the forward strand.
GGAAATTCCTTATTCCAAAGAACAGGGAACACTTTTGAATCAAACAGGGAAAAATTTGAAGCTAACAGGGAAGGAAAAACACAACAGTTTCGTGAGAGAAACCGCCCCAACTGGTTTGGCGAAAATCCATGATCAAAGTCACCGCCACCTGATGCCCACTCAAGCGATCAACACTCCTGCCTCACCACCTTCGATCAAGCTTGAACGTCCAAACGTTCAAGACCCCGGAAAAATGGCAGACCACGCCACTCGGGCGCGTCTGCGTTCACAAGTTTGAGGTGCGGGAATTTCTCAAAAAGTTTCGAGATGGCAACCTGCGCTTCAAGACGGGCAAGCGGCGCACCAATGCAAATATGCGCCCCACCGCCAAATGCGACATGTGGTGAGCGTTTGAGGCCGATTTCAAACCGATCAGGATTGTCGAACACCTCCGGATCGCGGTTGGCTGCCCTCAGCGACATACATACGCCTTGCGTTGGTTTAACCGGGCAACCGCCAATTTTCGTCAATTTGGAGGCGACGCGCGTTGTAATATCCACTGGCGGTTCGAAACGAAGCGTTTCTTCGACTACAGAATTGACCAGACTTGGAGTAGCAAGAAGTTTTGCAAGCTCGCTCGGGTTGATAAGCAGAAGACGAACGGCATTGCCGATGAGATCGGTCGTCGTTAGGTTGCCACCAACAAGCAATGCGCCGAGATTGATCCGCAGCTCGGTGTCGCTAATTTTGGCACCTTCGGCTTGCAGCTTTGTCATGTCGGAGATGAGATCATCTCCCGGTTCCTCCCGACGTAATATTATCGCCTCCGTGAAATATGCATTGAGCGCCTCCTGACAGGTTTCCATCTCGGCACTCTCAGCTTCATTCCGATAAGGATTAAGCCCTTGTATGACCCCCTCCGACCAACGACGAAATTCGACAAGTCGTTCATGGTCAACACCTAGAATAGTGGCAATCGCATCAATCGGAATCGGCACGCAGAAAACGCTCATCAGATCGAAGGGTTCAGAGGGGTTAATGCGGGCGAGTGCCTCATCAACAATTACCTCGAAGGCTGGACGAAATTTGGCGATCCGCGTGTAGAAAGCTTTCATAAGTGGCACCCTGATCCTCTCGTGATCGGGGCTATCGAGAAATAGAATGCTGGTCGCTTCGCTGCGGGGCACATCGGTCTGATCGGCTGATATTTGCAGCTTCATCATGGTGGCCCCCTCTTCCGCAAGCTTGGGATCGCGCCAGATTGTCAGGTCTGAAACGATCCCTCGTACATCAGCATATCGTGTAAGCACAAACAGCCCGGACACCGGGTCATGGTATACGGGGCATCGTTCGCGAAGATCACGAAGTAGAACATGCGGCTCGGCACGATAGGTTTCGTTAAGCGGGGTGAGGTCAAAAAGCGACGGCAGCGGATCTTTGGTCATGGCGTTCACTTTTGTTGTTTTTACAAGAGCTTCAAAAAGACATAGCTAACACTAGGGCAACAAGCCCGAACCGCAAAACCGGGCGCCGTCCTGCGTAACAGGCTCATAATCCAGACAACAAAAAAACGCCAAGTCCTTGACCTTGCGAGTTAGTTTTGGTTGCGTGGGCAGGACGCCAACTTTGGCAAACTATTTGCCACACCCAACTGTTCCCCGTCAGCGCCTATGGCCCAGATTTGCGGTTGTAGTTTAAGGAGTATTTGGTTCTCGCCGAAGTGACGGAGGAACAAAGATGAGCAGCAAATACTCGAGCTTCAAATAGGCCAGCCGACAGTTGGTCAAGGCAAGGTCAATCTCTGTAGTCACTTTTCGGTTCACTCAAAGCAGCGTCAGTTCTGTGAACGACCGCCCCCCCGCGAGTGGTGTTCGAGTTTGTGACAAAGCTATTGTGAAGCTATCACTTGGATCACTTTCCAAACTAAGGCCGATTCTATCGAACGCGAGCACAGCGGTTTCAATGTTTGGGCCTAGCATTCATCAGGCACAAAGCTCAGCGACTTTGGCGATGAGAGCCTCCATCGAGAACGGTTTCGGTAAGACGCCATCTGCTCCTAACTTCTCCGCGATCTTCAAGAACTCTCGATTCCCCGAACGACCACCGCCGGATATGCACAAGACTTTGGTCGAGCTATCGACGCTATGAATGGCATCCAACGTTTCCAATCCATCCTGGTTCGGCATCAGGACGTCAGTGATGACAAGATCGAACTTTTGGAGACCGAACGCTTGCATACCCTCGCGTCCGTCGCTGGCCTCAACAATGGAATGACCGTTGGCCTCCAGCACAAGGCGTGTCGTCTTGCGGACCAATGGTTCGTCATCGATGATCAAAATTCTCGCCATGTATCCCCGCTATCTAGTCTCTCTGAAACTGTTTCGCTTCTCGACCGTATGTCCAGCGACCTGTTCTTGATCGCCAACAAGCCGCAAGTCCCTAGCTGACAATAGCGCTATTGAATTCCAGTTAATTGTGCACACAGGAAACGGAGAATATAAATCTACGAAGTTCACCCCAAACTTCTCCCATTTCAGGCGGTCTGCACAATTCGTGGGAAATAAACGTCAAAACGCGCGCCCTTACCCTCGACATTGATCACTTTTATAGCGCCGCCGTGAGATCCAACGATCCCGTGAATGATTGAAAGCCCAAGACCCGTGCCTTCGCCTACATTTTTGGTTGTAAAAAACGGGTCGAATATGCGCTCGAGAATAGCGTCGTCGATACCGGAACCCGTATCGACGACGGAGAGACAGGCATACGCCCCCGCAGGCAAGCCTATGGATATCGCCTCCGGCGTGGAGAGTGTGTCGGCATACAGAGTGACCCAAATTTTACCTTGATCAACGCCAAGAGCCTGCACTGCGTTGTTAACAAGGTTCATTATGACTTGATGAATTTGCGTCTCATTGCCTCGAATGTGTAGCTCTTCTGAACCAATATCAACTTCAAGCAAAATATTCGGTGGAACCGCAGCGCTAATAAGTTTAACTGCCGCCTTTGTCGCCTGGCCAAGGTCCAGGTCTGAAAGGCTGACGCTCTCCTGTCGGCTGAAGCTGAGTATCTGTGCGACTAGTTCTTTCGCTCTATCAGCGGACCGGAGAACGTCTTCAAGCATTTTCCGTTCTTTTCGCTCTGGAGGTAATGTCGAAATACTGAACTCCGTGAGACCCATAATAGGAACGAGTACGTTGTTCAGATCATGCGCAATACCACCCGCCAAGGTACCCAGAGATTCCATTTTTTGCGCACGCCGCAGCATCTCTTCGACCTTGTGTCGCTGCGTCAAATCACGGACCGCAGCGAGAACGACGAGACCTTCCGGAGTTTGATGAGGACTAAGACTGATCTCGACAGGAAACTCTGTGCCGTCTTTACGAACACCTGACAGCTCCAGGGCGTCTCCCATAGAGCGGACCGTTGGTGATTTTAAATATGCAATAGAAGCCGCATTGTGCGACTCCCGAAAGCGCAGAGGGACGAGGATTTCGACAGATTGCCCAATAAGTTCGGCTATCGTGTACCCAAACAATTTCTCGGCCTGTTTACTGGCGAGGATGATGTTGAAGGTCTCATCAATCGCGATTATTGGATCGGGAGCCGCCTCAAGGAAGCCTCTGAACTTCGCTTCACTTGCCTCAATTTCTTGTTGCGCCTTAACGCGTTCCGTCACATCTATGTAAACGCTGACGCAACCGCCACCAGGGGTTCTGTGTTCGCGGATTTCAATCTGTTGACCATTTTTGAAGCGTAACGCGAAAGGGATCTCTGTAGGCTGCTGGTGATATCTCTTTCGCCTTACCGTCCATTCTGAAGCTGTTTCCTTGGAGTCAAGCTGTAGCAATCCACGGCCCGCTCGCGCCGACGTAAGTTCATCGAAATGTTTGCCGATGATATTGTCGGATACAACCTCTCCAAGACGCATATTGTGATAATGTTCATTGCATAAGACAATTCGATCGTCCGAATCCCACAGCACAAACCCGTCACGCATACTTTCGATAGCGTCACGCAATTCTTCAGCGGCGCCTTTCAACTCTGTCACGTCAGTGTAGGTTGATATCAATCCGCCACCAGCAAGGGCTGTATCAACACACTGCAACCATTTACCATTCGCTAAATGCATTTCATATGTCGATCCCCGCGGATGAGATCGCAGCTTCATCAACTCGTCAGCCAGCTCCTGACTTTCCTCCGGCAAATTCAGCATTCCTCGATCTATCGAATGCCGGAACAGTTCAGCTCTATGCGTGCCTAGCTTCAAGAGGTCTGAACTCGCAGGGAACAACTTCTTTGTGGCAGAGTTGGAGAGAATGAGCCGCTCATCGGCATCGTAAGCTATAATTGACACAGACAGGCATTCGATTATGTCTCTGAGCAGAGCATCCGCAAACTTCCGACTGGCGGTGCTCTCCATCAGATCTGAATTGAGGGATAGCACCTTTCGATACTGAAAAATTCCGTAGGCAACGAAGGGGGTAACTACGATCCACAAGAACAAATTGTTCGAAATCATGATGGCCGGATTGTAGATAAGATCGACCGATGAAAACGTAAAGTGCACCAATCCCAACGCAGAAAGTATAACAATTCTGAAATTGGCAATCGCCGATATCAAGAGCACGACAGCCAACGTCGTTACCCAAATTGGATACCGGTCCCGGAAATCGCTCAAAATTTTTACGATTAGCCTTCTGATGCCCTGCACTTCGATCCCCTCCGAATTATCAGCGATATCCGAGGCACGTTGATCTGTATCTAGTCAGATCTCATAAATCGTCGCGGTCTTCGAAACCCACAGACATTGGAATCTACCCTAGCTGTATGGCATTCGTTTGGCACGAAATATTCCAGATTCAACTTTTTGACTCTGGCCTGTGCTCCAAGTTTCATTCAATTGGGGCCAGCTCCGTCGGGCGCGCGTGGAGGAGGACCCCGGGTGTGGGCGGCCGGTATCCCAGCGACGAGTGCGGACGGATCGGGGCCTTCATCGAGCACTACAACCATTAACGCTACCATGAAGTCTGAACAACGTGACGCCTGCCAGTGCCTACTTCGGACGGGCCGCATCCATTATCAAACAACGCGAAAGGACCAAACGAAAGACCATCCAACATCGGCGCTTGCAGCACCGCAAGCTGGCCGCATAATATCAACATCCAGACGAGGCGAATGCTCCACTAACTTACGCTGAGAGTTGCGCCAAATGTTCTGACGACGGATAGTGGGGAACATACTCTGACGATTTGAGCCGACCATGGTCGAGCTTCTCACAGTATTGCGCTACTGCGCTGTGAAGCCACCACCTACGACCATTTCCGAACCCGTCATGAAGGCAGCGCGGTCGGACGCCAGGAAGACAATGACATCGGCTCATCTTCGTTGCTCCGTCACTTCGACGAAAACCAAATACTCCTTAAGCTACAACCTCAAATCTGGGCCATAGGCGCTGACGGCGGACAACGTGGCCACAATGCAGAACTCCGCCGGTCGGTTCGTGATGCCCGGTCACGTTCCCTCGTCGAGGCGATGAAACCCTGGCTTGAACGCCAGCTCACGCGGTTACCGCCGCGCAGCACGCTTGCAGAGGCCATTCGCTATGCGCTTGCCCGATGGGCCGCTCTCTGCCGCTTCCTTGAGGATGGCCGCGTCGAATTCGACACCAACACGGTCGAGCGCGCGATCAGGCTGATCACCCTGGGGCGCAAGAACCATCTCTTTGCCGGCTCTGATGGTGGCGCCGACCGTTGGGCCATAGTCGCCTCGCTCATCACGACAGCAAAGCTCAACGACGTCGAGCCCTATGCCTACCTGAAAGACGTCCTTGAGCGCCTCACAAACGGCCATCCCATGGCACGCATCGACGAACTCCTTCCCTGGAACTGGAAGCTGCAACACGACGCCTAAAGCTGTTCACGTGTGAAAAATGAACGCTTACGATTAGTTTTGATAGGTATCACATATCGCAATTGCCTGAGACTTACCCTCCCACGACGGCACTCTACCCCAAAATTTGTTGGATTTTTACGTATCAATTTTGCTCGGATTCTCTGGCTTCACATTCAGAATCCGATGCCATTTCTCGGTCCGCCGCGCGTCGCCAGCGGAGACAACTACTTAGGTTTCACTGGTTTGTCGTACCCAGTACGCCCAGATGCTCGTTGATCAACTTAACTTTCCATTCCGCCTTGGCACGAACGGAGGGGCGACCGAAGACAACAACTTTTTGTCCCGGACCAACTTTATTCGGCCTGATTGCCTTCACTGGCCGATACTTCCACACGGTGGGGCTTAGCGACCGAATGTCTTTGACCATGTAGCGAGTACCACCGTTCGGCGCGATCCAGTCCATAATCCAAGCGCGGTCACCGCCGATCCAATCCGTAGGCTGAATAACATAGCCACCTGCAAGATATCGGTCTTCAACCTCTTTAGTGAACCAAGCCCAACTTACATAGCCGAAGGGAATACCAGTCTTGTCGAAATAAATCCTATACTGCCGATGTTGTAGGGCCGGCATGAGATAGCGTTCCATTTCGACCACGCGCCAAGATCGATGCAGCTTTGACTGGGCCAGTAAAATAAATATTTGCCCCAGAGCCTCTGCATTTGATCGTGGACCCGCTTGTTGTTGCGAATTTTTCTCTTCGACGTCCATGTCTGATGTTGACATTTTTCCCTCACGCCGCCCATGCCGCCAGTGCGGTCGATACGCCAGCATCATTGCGGATAGCGGTAGGCAGATCAATTGTCCCGACGGCAGGCGGACTGAACGCTGCCATGGCGGAAACAAGCTGCGAGACGGCTGTGCTCGTTGATGCAGTATTGAGCCTAAGCCCACCTGCATCAATTTCGGTGACCTCGCGTGCACCCGCGCCGAAGAAGCCTGTCACTGAAATCTTGTCGGTCGTGCCGATCACACTCACTTCCAAATCCTGTCCAACCTGCCTGAACCAGAGCTGATCGGCGCGAATTCCCTCGCCAAAATAAAGTTTTCCACCGCTCGCATCTGCTCCGACCTGCGAGATCGTGTCAAAGCCATCGCCACGCCCGAAAGAATAAAGATCAAACCCGGTACCGCCGGTCAATACATCATTGCCACTTCCGCCGGCGAGCACGTCATTGCCTGTACCACCGTTGATCGTATCGTTACCACTGCCACCAATGAGAACGTCGTTGCCATCATTGCCGTTGACAATGTCGTCGCCACCACGGGCGGAGTACCACTCATCAGCGGCCGTGCCGGTGAACGTCAAAGAGGCGTCGGTCAAGTCAGAAGCGACAACCGATATGCCGCCTGCCGAGAATGTCATTCCATCTGCAAACTTGAATGTCTCGACGCGCATGAAGGTTGTCGTTGGGTTGGAGACAGACGCCATCACTTCGTTGTATGCAAACCAGCCCACGACTTGTGTAATATAATCCACGCCGAAATTGACATTCGCAGACTGCGCGTTTTGGTCCAGCTTAACAATGCTGAGTGAATCGGCAATGACTGCCAAATTACCGACAAGCAAATCAGCCAACGCAATACCTTCGCCGAAAATAATCGTGTCCGCTCCCGCATCACTGAGCGTATAAATTGCCGTCGGTATTTTCCCGCCCGTCACGGTGCCGGTCTGTGTCTTGACAATGTCCGTTATCGTCACCTGGCTATTCGCATCGATATAATAGGTGTCATTTCCTCCAGCGCCATTAAGCGCGTCGGCGCCCCCGAGACCGCGGAAAGATTCAGCACTTGCCGAACCGTTCATCGTGTCGTTGAAATTGGTACCAATCACACCTTCAATGTTGGTCAGCGTATCTGTCACCGACACGCCACCTTCAACGGTAACGACGGTGCTCGCTGCGCCGCCGCCGTTCAGGTTCACGGTCACGCCTGCCGCGCTAGCTTTATATGAAGCCCAGTCAAATCCACCACCGCCGTTGATCGTATCGGCGCCCAAACCACCAACAAAACCATTGTTGCCGGAATTACCGATAAGCGTGTCGTTGTATGATGAACCTACGATACTCTCGATACTGATATAGGTGTCTCCGGCCGCGGCACCTGACCCCACACCGGTCGTAAGATTGACATTCACCGCCGCGGCGGCAGTCGCATAAGTAACCGTATCAGTACCATCTCCGCCATCAAGTGTGTCCGCTCCGGCACCACCGTCTAGAACATCATTGCCGGCGAGGCCTGAGAGTACATTGGCTCCGGCATTTCCGATGAGTATATCGTTATGATTAGATCCATGAATATTCTCGATGTTGACATAAGTATCCCCTTCGGCCTCACCGCCAACGCCAGTGCCAGAGAGAAGATTAACCGTTACACCGACCGCTGAATAGTCAAAGCCAAGGGTGTCGATGCCGTCGCCACCATCAATATAATCCGCCCCTCCTTGGCCAATTAATGTGTCATTACCAGCTTCGCCGTAGATCGTGTCGTTGCCGCCATTGCCGTAAATAGAATCGTTGCCACCGCCACCATACAAAACATTCGCGGCGTGGTTACCAGCCAGAAGGTCCTGATAGGCAGACCCGACGACGTTCTCGATACTCGTTAGCGTATCGCCAACCGCATCACCGCCCGTCTGTGCTGTCGTCAGGAACAGATTGATACTGATGCCTGCGGACGAATTATCATACCGCGCAGTATCGATACCATCACCGCCATCCAGTGTGTCCGCTCCGGCACCACCTGTCAGCGCGTCATTGCCACCGCCACCCACAAGCACGTTCGCCCCGGCACCACCGGCGAGTTGGTCGTCAAAATCGGAACCAATGAGGTTCTCGATCGATATCAGGATGTCGCCAGCCGCATCACCGCCCGCCTGTACTGCTGTCTGGAGTAAGTTGATATTGACGCCTGCGGATGAACTGTCATACCGCGCAGTATCAATACCATCACCGCCATCCAGTGTGTCCGCTCCGGCACCACCTTCGAGAATATCATTCCCAGCAAGGCCGGTCAGCACATTGGCTCCAGCATTTCCGATAAGCACATCACTATTATTCGAGCCCTGAACCCTTTCGATATTGACGTAGATATCGCCTTCGGCCTCTCCGCCAAAGCCCATACCTTGTTGTAGATCAACTATCAATCCAACGGTCGATGCAGAGAAGGCGATAGTGTCGATGCCGTCGCCACCATCAATATAATCCGCCCCTCCTTGGCCAATTAATGTGTCATTACCAGCTTCGCCGTAGATCGTGTCGTTGCCGCCATTGCCGTAAATAGAATCGTTGCCACC
>JAUSLL010000064.1 GCA_030649335.1 Parvibaculum sp.
GAAGGAAGAGGGCGGTCGTCACACACCGTTCTTCACCAACTACCGTCCGCAGTTCTACTTCCGCACGACCGACGTGACGGGCGTGGTGACGCTGCAGGAGGGCACCGAGATGGTGATGCCCGGCGACAACATCAAAATGAACGTGACGCTGATCGCTCCGATCGCCATGGAAGAGAAGCTCCGCTTCGCTATCCGTGAAGGTGGCCGCACAGTCGGCGCCGGCGTCGTGTCTAAGGTTCTGAAGTAAGCCATCGCGTGACGCCGAAGGATTTAGGAGCGTAGCTCAACTGGTAGAGCACCGGTCTCCAAAACCGGGGGTTGGGGGTTCGATCCCCTCCGCTCCTGCCAACGACCGGCAGGACAGATTACGTGTTAAGGCAAATCCTGCCCGTTGCAGGTAAGTGAAGAGAAGACGAGAGGACGGCAGTCGAGATCATGGCGAAAACCAATCCGCTTCAGTTCTTTCAGCAGGTACGGTCGGAAGCCCTCAAGGTGACCTGGCCGACTTGGCGTGAGACCACTGTTACAACCATCATGGTGTTCATCATGGTGGCTTTTGCGACAGTTTTTTTCTTTCTGGCCGACCTCGCCCTGAGCAAGGGTGTTGCGCTCGTGCTGGGCATCGGTAGCTGAGGGGCCCTATGGCCAAACGTTGGTACATCGTTCACGCCTACTCGAATTTCGAGAAGAAGGTCGCGGATTCTATCCGTGAGCAGGCGGAGTCCCACGGCCTCGCGGAGCATTTCGAAGAAGTGTTGGTTCCGACCGAGGAAGTGGTTGAGCTGCGTCGCGGCCGCAAGATTGCTGCTGAGCGCAAATTCTTCCCCGGCTATGTGCTGGTGAAGATGGATCTGACTGACCAGACCTATCATCTGGTCAAAAACACGCCGAAGGTCACGGGCTTTTTGGGCGCGGATAACAAGCCGCAGCCGATTACCCAGGGCGAAGTCGATCGCATTCTGCATCAGGTGCAGGAAGGCGTGGAGCGGCCGAAGCCCTCCATCACCTTCGAGATCGGCGAACAGGTGCGTGTGGCCGATGGTCCGTTCGCTTC
>JAUSLL010000104.1 GCA_030649335.1 Parvibaculum sp.
ACAGATGTGCTGGCGAGGATCGGCGCGGATTACGAAGCAACGACAGGTAAGCATGTGACGTTTTCCTTCGCCGGTTCCTCGGTGCTCGCCCGCCAGATCGAAGCGGCATCTCCCGCCGATATGTTCATCTCAGCCGACGAAGCCTGGATGGATCATCTCGCCACCCGTGATCTCATCGCTGCCGACACGCGCACCGATCTCCTCGGCAACCGCCTGGTGCTCATCGCGCCGGTGGCCTCCTCTGCGACACTCACCATCGCCGATGGTTTTCCGCTGGCCGCCGCATTGAACGGCAGGCGTCTGGCGATAGCCGACCCCGAGGCCGTACCCGCAGGCAGATATGCCCGCACGGCTCTCATGTCTCTGGGTGTCTGGTCATCTGTTGCCGATCATCTGGCGCAAGCAGAAAACGTCCGACTGGCGCTCGCCTATGTCGCGCGCGGTGAAACACCCTTCGGCGTGGTTTATGAAACCGATGCGAAGTCGCAACCGAAAGTGCGCATCGTCGATGTGTTTCCCGCCTCCACCCATCCGCCGGTCATCTATCCCGCCGCCCTTCTCAAAACGGCGGGACCGGATGCAGCAGGCTTCTTCGCCTATTTGAAATCAGATGCAGCGACAGCGGCTTTCGCCGCTGCCGGTTTCACGTCGCTCGCCCGCTAGTCGCTCACGCGCCCAGCGCAAAGCCCGCGTAATCAGCACCTGCGACTTCGGCGAGCTTTTCGCCATAAACACCGACACCGCCGGGATAAGGCATGAACACCTGCGGCTTGCCGGGAATGTTGGCGCCCATGTACCAGCTATTGGCTTGCGGATAGAGCGTGGTCGCCGCCACTTCGTTCACATGCGCCACCCATTCATCCTCCGCATCCCGCGTCGGTTCGATGGAGCGCAGATTGCTCTTGTTCAGCCGCGCGAGGCACTCGGTGATCCAGTCCACATGCTGTTCGATGGAAACGATCATATTGCTTAAGACCGAAGGACTGCCGGGGCCGGTGATGAAAAAGAGATTGGGGAAACCGGCAGAACCAAGCCCGAGATAGGTGCGCGGTCCCGCCGCCCATTTGTCAGCCAGCCTCTCGCCCCTGCGGCCGGTAATATCCACGCCGAGGATCGCGCCGGTCATGGCGTCAAAGCCGGTAGCAAAGACGATGGCATCGACTTCATATTCCTTGTCTCCGCTCACAATGCCCTTTGCACTGATCCGCGTCACAGGGTGCTCGCGTGCGTTGACAAGTTCCACATGGTCTTTATCGAAGGTTTCAAGATATTCCGTATCAAGACAAAGACGCTTCACGCCCACAGGATGGTCGTAAGGCAGCAACTGTTCGGCAACATCTTTGTTCTTCACGCGCGCTTTCATTTCCGAACGCGCGAAATTGGCGGCAACATCGTTCACCGATTTGTCAGCCATAATGTCGGCGCTCGTGCCTAAAAAGGCAAAGCCGCCCATATGCCAGCGGTCTTCGAGGTCTTTCTGTAAATCGGCGGGGGCCATCTCGGATGCCAGCGCCTCGTTATATTCAAAGCAGATAATGCCGCCCGCTGTCGTCAGCGCATGTTTGCGGTCATCCAGCAGCGTTGCCTTGGAGGCTGTTACTTCTTCCGGCTTCAGCTTGCGGTTACCGGCGGGCAGGGTGAAATTCGCCGTGCGCTGGAACACCGTCACCTGTTTGGCCTGCGAAGCGATGATCGGAATGCTCTGCACGCCCGACGAGCCCGTGCCGATCACGCCGACGCGCTTGCCGGTAAAATCCACACCTTCATGCGGCCAGTTGCCCGTGTGATACCAATCGCCCTTGAAGTCTTCAAGCCCTTCGAAGTTCGGCACACGCGCCGCCGAGAGGCAGCCTGTCGCCATGATGCAGAAGCGTGCATGCAAGGTTTCGCCGCCGCTTCCGTCCACCTTCTGCGTGTCAATGTCCCACAGTGCGGATGCCTCGTCATAATTGGCAGAGGCCACGCGTGTCGAGAAGGTGATGTCGCGCTTAAGGTCGAGCTTGTCGGCGACATAGTTTTGATAGCGCAAAATTTCAGGCTGCGCCGAATAGCGTTCAGACCAGTTCCAGCCTTTCTGGATCTCGTCTGAAAACCCGTATTGATATTCAAGGCTCTCCACATCGCAGCGCGCGCCGGGATAGCGGTTCCAGTACCAGGTGCCGCCCACGCCATCGCCCGTTTCGATCACGCGCACGCTGAGCCCCAGCCCGCGCAGCTTATGCAACATATACATGCCGGCGAAACCCGCGCCGACAATCACCGCATCAAAATCCTGTCCCTTGACCGAACTCGCCATCATCTTCTCTCCCCGATATCGCGCTCCTTTTTGGAGCCATATTCTTTGAGAGATATTTGACAGCGAAAATTCCTCGCACCCAAGCAGAAATCGCACATGAAATTAGGGTGCGCGGGCAGATCGGTTGCTAAAGCCTGCGTTTGAACATCTCGAACACAAGTTTCCACACACCTTCCGCTGCCGCCTCCACATAGGCCGGACGTTGCGGAAAGCAGAACCCGTGGTCGGTGCCGGGCCAGATGTCGAGCCGGTAATCGACCTTGTGCTGGTCAAACGCCGCTGTCAGATCAGGGATCACATTGTCAGGCACATATGTGTCGGTTTCCGCAAAGCCCAGATAAAGCTCACCTTTGATTTTGGCAGCAAGCTTATGCGGCGAATCCGGTTTGTCCGTCACAATGCCGACGCCATAGAGGGAGGCGGATGCCGCAAAATCATCGGGGAACGTGCCCGCCGCCGACACAATATATTGCCCCGACATGCAATAACCGATGCAGCCGCGCGGCCCCGCTTTGGCGTGGGGTGCGCTGGCCAGATAGTCGAGCATCCCGCGTGTGTCATCCATCACCAGCGCATTATTGAGCGATCCCATCGCCCCGAACATGCGTTTGAATTCTTCCGCGCCCTTGGACATATCAAAGCGTATCTCGCCAAGCCGGTAATACATGTCGGGCAGCAGCACAAAATAGCCCTGCGCCGCAATGCGCCGTGCAAAGTCGCGCAATTCCTCGCGGATGCCCGGCGCATCCATATAGAGGATGACGGGTGGATATTTGTCTTCGCCGGGTGCGGCGGTGAATGTGGACATCGCGCCCGCCTTCGTCTTGATGTCGATTGTTGCCTCGATCATTTTCTTGTCCCCTCAAGTGTTCAGCAAAAACCAATCCATGATGCGCGGGTTCTCATCGCGCGGATAGGTGTGTGACAGATCCTCGATCTCGCGATAGGTGACGCGGGCGCCCGCCCCCGTCATCGTGCGGTTGGCGACGCGAGCCATATCGGCATCAAACATCCAGTCGAGCGCGCCATGCGTGATGTAGATCGGCAGGTCTTTAACGCGTTCAGGATCGGCCATTTCGATGAGGAACGGATGAAAGCTCGCCGACACAGGGGCGAGATGCGTGAATGGCGCACCCGATTGAAGCCCCAACACATAGGAAAATGTGCCGCCGTCGCTCATGCCGGTCAGCATGATCCGTGAACGGTCAATATTCCATTGTTCGGCCACATGCGCGATCATGCGCATGATGTTCTGGTGGTCGAGTTCGGGTTCCATCAGCGACCATGTCGGGCCGAGCGAGGTCGGCGCGATCAGCACCGCGCCGCGTGTGCGAGCGCTGGCGAGCCACGTCCAGAGGAAGTCGCGCCCGTGGCCGCTGCCGCCATGCATGGCGATGATGAGCGGGGCGGGGTCTGTGGCATCATAAGTTTCCGGCACATAGACCGAAAACCCGCCGCGCATATGTTTTTCATTGCTCATGTGCCTGAGCCCCGCATCCTCGCGGCCCATGTCGGCATCGGCGAGCTTGGCGGCGAGTTCTTTGTCGCCGCGCGCCTGCGGCTCAACGAAATAAGGGCTCACCGGCGGCAGCATGGCGCTGATCGGGTAGAGCGCTTCAGCCGCCCGCGATAAATGCCGCAAGCCCCGATAGGCAACCATGATGCCATTGGGGTCCGCTTGCGCCGCGCGCAAGCCTTCAAAGGCGAGTGTCACTTCATCGGCGACAAGTTCCACCTGCGCCCGAAAAGCGGCAAGGTCATCGGGCCAGTCAATAGATGCAAAATGCGCGCGTCCCGCCTGCATCGCTTCGTCAGCACCCGCCACTTGCGCCAGCAACCCGTCGAGATGCGGCGGGTGCATATGCCGCGCGACAAAGCCCAGCGCCTCCAGCGCCTCCAGCAGCGGCGGCACCAGCGCCATAATGGCATCGAGAACCACATCATTATTATCGGCTGCCATGAACTCGCTTTTTTCTGAATTGATTTGGCCTTTATCCATTGGACAGGCGCAGGCCGTCCCTCGCAATGAGTTTTTCAGCAGCCAAATGAAAAGGGCCGGCGGGCAATCTAGCCCCCGGCCCTCAACTCATGTGCAGGTCGTACCCGTTTAGGCGGGGATACGGACCATCATCTGTTCATAGCCTTTGACGAAGCTCGACAGCACGCGCTTGGGCGGCGAGACGACTTCGATGCGCGGATGCACTTTCAGCAGTTCTTCCCAGACGATCTTCAACTGCATTTCGGCAAGACGGTTGCCGACGCAACGATGGACGCCGAAGCCGAAGGAGAGATGCTGGCGGGCGCGGTCGCGGTCGATGATGAAGTCGTTCGGGTTGGCGATCACTTCTTCGTCGCGGTTGCCCGAGACGTACCACATGACAACCTTGTCGCCGCGTTTGATCAGCTTGCCGCCGAGTTCATAATCGGCGAGCGCTGTGCGGCGCATATGTGCGAGCGGCGTCTGCCAGCGGATGATTTCCGACACCATATTGGGGATGAGGTCGGGGTTGGCGCGCAGCTTGTCATACTCGGCAGGGTTTTCGTTGAGCGCGAGCAGGCCACCCGTCAGCGAGTTGCGTGTCGTGTCATTGCCACCGACGATTAGCAGGATGATGTTACCGAGATATTCCATCGGTTCCATGTTGCGGGTCGATTCGCCATGCGCGAGCATGGAGATGAGATCGCCGCCGGGTTCCTTGGCATTGACGCGCTGGTTCCACAGATCGGTGAAATAGGCGAGGCATTCCAGCAATTCTTCGCGACGCTGATCTTCGGTGTCGATAATGCCGGCGCCCGGACGCGTGGTTGCCACATCCGACCAGCGTGTCAGTTTGCGGCGGTCTTCCCAGGGAAAGTCAAACAGCGTGGCCAGCATCTGCGTCGTCAGTTCGATCGAGATATGGTCAACCCAGTCGAATTCCTTGCCGACCGGCATCGCGTCGATGAGCGCGCGGGCGCGTTCGCGGATTGTGTTTTCAAGCTTGGCAAGGTTGGCAGGCGCCACAATCGGGCTCACAACCTTGCGCTGCGCGTCATGCTTGGGCGGATCCATCGCAATGAACATCGGCAGAATGAAATCATCATCGGGATCGCCGATGGTGATGCCGCCGAGATGGGCGTCCGACGAGAACACATGATGGTTGGTATCAACCTCCATGATGTCTTTGTATTTCGTCACCGACCAATAGGGACCGAACTCGCTGTCGCGGCAATAATGGACCGGGTCTTCCTTACGCAGACGATCGAAGAATCCCCACATCGTGAAGTCGCGGAAAATTTCGGGCTGGCCAACGTCAATGTCTTCCAGCGGCACCGAATAAGGGTCGCGCCCGACCATCGTGCCTCTCAGCACGGCCACTTCCTCGTCCGACTTGCGTCGGCGCAGCGGAATGTCGTCGATCTTGATTGCGGCTTCGCTCATGTCTTCGTTCCTCCAAAGGACGCAGGCGTGATCTACCCTCGCGGCAGCCACGCATTTTTCTGTTGGAGCAAGCTTAGACCCGAAAGCAAGCCCCTGTCATTGACAATTATGACGCGAGCGTCAACTTTAATTTAATTCCATAATCTTCCAGATTTACCACTTCTTGCAAGCGGCGCTCACTCTCCCCACATATTCAGTGTCGCGGCGCCGGGTTTTGCGGGCCGCGTCATATAGGTCAAGGTCCGAGGATGGTTGCGATGACACGGATGCTTCAGTTCAACAGCCCCTTTCTGCTCGGCTTCGACGAGATGGAGCGCCTCCTTGAGCGCGTCGCCAAAGGATCGGACGGCTACCCGCCTTATAATGTCGAAGAGGCGCTTGTGGGCGAAGGCGAGGCAGCCCGCCGCGTCCTGCGCATCACGCTTGCGGTTGCAGGCTTTGCCAGCGGTGAGCTTGCGGTGACGCTGGAGGACAATCAGCTCGTCATCCGCGGTCGCCAGCGCGAGGACGAAGCGCGCACCTTTCTGCATCGGGGCATAGCTGCCCGTCAGTTTCAGCGCGCCTTTGTGCTGGCCGACGGGATCGAAGTGCTCTCCGCCCGCCTCGACAATGGCTTGCTGGCCATCGACCTCGTGCGTCCCGAGCCCACAAAACTTGTGCGCAAGATCAATATTATCGACGGAGCGCAGACGGTTTCTGCGTAGAATCTACAGGTGGTACGAGTGACGACCAGGCGCAGCCGCCGCCACAATCGGGGCATGCGCGAAAGGAGCGTAAAATGAATAAGCATTTTGAAAACGACAAGCACGACACAGCGGTCATCGCTGCCGGCTGGGGCAATGCGGACCTGCGCCATCTGAGCGCGGAAACCTTCGCCAATATCGGCGTGCCCAATGTCGTCTATATCCGTGAAGTGCGTGCCGACGAGTTGGAGAGCGAGCTTGCCTCCCAGATCGACGTGCCCGCCGACACGGTGCTTTACGCCGTCCACGCCGCCAATGGCCTGCGCATGGCCGTGCTCGACGACCGCGCCACAGCTTTCGCCGGCGCCCGTCAATACGAGCTTGAGCCCGTCAGCCGGCATTAACCGATGCGCTGCAAACAACAAAAAGTCCCGGTGTTTCCACCGGGGCTTTTTCGTTTTATGTGCGTCACATCACGCCGCGTTCGACGCCACAGGCTCTGTGAGGATCGCAAAGAGGGCGGCAGGGTCATCGCTCGCGCGCAGCTTTTCAACGACGGACGCATTGCGCAGCAGGCGTGAAATCCGTGCGAGTGCCTTCAGGTGGTCAGCGCCTGCGCCTTCAGGCGCCAGTAGCAGGAAGACGAGGTCAACCGGCTGATCGTCCACGCTTTCAAAATCGACAGGTGTGTCGAGGCGGGCAAAGAGGCCGTAAAGACGCGTCAGTTGCGCCAGCTTGCCATGCGGAATGGCAATGCCGTGCCCGACGCCTGTCGAACCGAGGCGTTCGCGCTCCAGAAGCGTTTCATAGATTACCTTGTCCGAAAGGCCTGTCAGTTCCGCCGCGCGGGCTGAAAGGTCCTGCAGCGCCTGCTTTTTGCTGGTGCATTTGAGGTGGGCCATAACCCCCTCCGGCGACACCAGATCTTCAAGCTCCATGATACTCGCTCCTAGATCTTTCTCGATAGAACCCGGCCGGATTTGCACCCGGCCGGAATGTCCTGGCGCATGACGCGCCGGTTATGATTTCTGCGGATCGCGGCTCGCGTCGATCCACCCGATATTGCCGTCGTCGCGGCGGTAAACAAGATTGAGCCCGCCCGTCGCGCCGTTGCGGAAGACAACGAAGGGCGTATTGCCCAGGTCCATATGCATCACAGCATCAACAACGCTGAGGCGCGGCACCGATGTCGTGCCTTCGGCAATGATGATGGGCTGGGCGTCATCGGCGAGCTCGCCGTGATCTTCGCCCGAGTCGAGCACGAAGGAGGGAAAATCTTCGCCGGGTTCGGCTTTTTCACCGCTGGCATGTTCTTTCAAACGGCGCTTGTAGCGGCGCAACCGCTTATCGAGCCGTTCGGCTGCCGCGTCAAACGCTGCGTAAGGATCGGTCGCGCGTCCTTGTGTGTTGATGCGCATGCCCGAATGGAGGTGAACGGCGCAATCGGCCTTCACTTCATAGCCTTCTTTGGTGAGCGTGACATGGCCGTCGATCGGCTTGTCGAAATATTTGCTCACACTGGCGTCGAGCCGATCCGCAACATGGCTGCGGAGTGCATCTCCGACATCAAGATGATGTCCATTGACCTGAACTTGCATGAGAACCTTTCCGGGTCACTTCGCGCCATTGTCGCCGGTTACGGGTAAGGGGTCCATCTCAGAACCTCGCCACACCGGTTTTGCCACCCTCCGACACATTTATGTCCCCGTGGTCCCGCCGACATCATAAAGGCCGGATTTCAGCCTTCCGATATCATGAGCGCGACGCAACCTAGTTGCACGGGTTAGGGGTGTCAACCTGCGACCTCCTGCGCGATAAAAGACCTTCAAAATCAATCGTTTACAGGAAAATTTGCAAGGCATGGCGGTGGCTTGCTATCCACCTAGGCATAGGCTTTCTTTTCGCGCCTCCGTTGCACTGAGGAAGGAATGTTGAGGGCTTCACGGTATTTGGCGACCGTGCGCCTCGCTATGTCGATCCCTGAACCTTTCAGGATATCGACAATATTGTCGTCTGAAAGAACGGCGGTATTAAGTTCAGCCTCAATCAAATCCTTGATGCGGTGACGCACGGCTTCGGCCGAATGCGCATCGCCCCCCTCGGTCGCATTGATCGAGGAGGTGAAGAAATATTTCATGTCGAAGATACCGCGCGGCGTGGCGATATATTTGCTCGCCGTGACGCGGCTCACGGTGGATTCATGCATCGAGATGGCGTCGGCCACCGTGCGCAAATTCAAAGGCCGCAGATGCTGGATGCCATACATCAGGAAAGCGTCCTGCTGGCGCACAATCTCGGCAGCCACTTTCAGGATCGTGCGGGCGCGCTGATCGAGGCTCTTCACCAGCCAGTTGGCGCTGTTGAGGCATTCCGACAAATAGGCTTTGGCCTTGGGGTCGCCCGACAGCTTGTTCACTTCGGTATAATATTGCTGGTTCACCAGCACGCGCGGCAGCGTTTCGGTGTTGAGTTCAATCGCCCATGTGCCGTCGGCGCGCTGGCGGATGAACACATCGGGGATCACCGGCACCACAGGTTCATTGCCGAAGGCAAGACCGGGTTTCGGATTGCAGGTACGGATGTCGTCGATCATCGAGGTGATGTCTTCGCGGTCCGCGCCGCAGAGTTTCATCAGCAGATCAAAGTCGCGGCGCGCGAAGAGTTCCAGATGTTCAAGGAACACTTTCATCGTCGGATCAAGCCGGTCCATCTCGGCAAGCTGGATGGCCAGACACTCTTTCAGGTCGCGCGCGCAAATGCCTGACGGGTCAAACGTCTGCAACACTTTCAGCACGGCTTCCGTTTCGGCAAGGTCAGCACCCAGCCTGTCGGCCATGTCAGCGAGATCGGCGGTCATATAGCCGGTCTCGTTCACATGGTCGATGAGGTAAGCGCCGATCATGCGCTGGCGCGGGTCTTTGATCGCCATGGTCATCTGTTCTGTCAGATGTTCGCCGAGCGTGATCTCGCGTGTCAGTGTCTGTTCAAGACCGAATTCACCATCGCCCGAGCCGCCGCCGCTGCCGGATTTGACGTTCTGCCAGTCGGAGCTTGTGAGATCAGGCGCGGAAGCCGCTGTTTCGTTCTGCTTGTCGCTGTGGCTTTCATCGGCATAGACATTGTCATAGTCCACATCGAGATCGCTGGAGGCCGACGGCAGCGGTCCGTCTTCGCTCAGTGTCAGCGCGGTTTCAGCCACAGGTGTTGTATCAACATCGCGGTCATTGTCGGCGGTGATGGCATCGCGGTCAGGTTCAACCGTGCTCACTTCCAGCAGCGGATTTTTTTCAAGCTCGGATTCGACATATTCGCCGAGTTCGAGATTGCTGAGCTGCAACAGTTTGATCGCCTGTTGCAGTTGCGGTGTCATGACCAGTGATTGGCCCTGACGGATTTCCAGTCTTGGTGCTAGCGCCATATGTGCTGCAACCTTCTACGCATTACAGCGAAAACCGCTCGCCGAGATAGAGGCGGCGCACGTCTTCGTTTCCAACAATTTCGGAAGGCTCGCCTTCCATCAAAACATGTCCGTCATGAATGATGACGGCACGGTCGATCAGTTCCAGTGTCTCGCGCACATTGTGGTCGGTGATGAGCACGCCGATGCCACGGTCTTTGAGATGCGCGACGAGATCGCGGATATCGCCGATAGCAATAGGGTCGATACCGGCAAAGGGTTCGTCCAGCAGCATGAAGGACGGATGCGTGGCGAGCGCGCGCGCAATTTCCACGCGGCGGCGTTCACCGCCCGACAGCGCGATGGAGGGCGTGCGGCGCAAATGGGTGATCGAGAATTCGGCCAGCAGATCGTCAAGCGCTGCCTCGCGGCGGTCGCGGTCGCTTTCGACGACTTCGAGCACGGCGCGGATATTCTGTTCCACCGTGAGGCCGCGGAAGATCGACGCTTCCTGCGGCAGATAGCCGATGCCCATGCGGGCGCGGCGATACATCGGCAGGTCGGTCACGTCATGGCCGTCGAGCGCGATGGTGCCGTAATCGGGAGAAATAAGACCGGTGATCATATAGAAGACGGTGGTCTTGCCCGCGCCGTTTGGGCCGAGCAGCCCGACCGCTTCGCCGCGGTTCACTTCAAAGCTCACACCGCGCACGACGGGGCGGCGGCGAAAGCTCTTGCCGATCTTGGAGACCGACAGTCCGGCGTTGCTCGCAACCAGACGTGGGCCCTCGGACCGGCGGTCGCCCGCTTCGGCCTTGATCCCTGTCGGCTTGGTCGCTGTTTCGGCGCGGATTGCCATGTAGCCCCTCTTTTCAGTGCCTATAGAACGTCAGTTGGCATTAAAATTGTATGAAATGATTACATTAACCATAGCAAATTCATGGCGTGGTGTCGGTAGAGGGCTGGAAAAGGGCTTTAACGCGGCCATTTCCGCTCTGCGTGGGCAGAGTGGCGTTGGTCCCGCCTGACACGCGGCTGAGGCCGGAATTAAGGTCGATGAAGAGCTTTGTGCCCCGGATCACGTTCTGACCCTGCCGCAGGACGACCTTGTCACCCATAACGATCTCGCGGGTCGCGACATTGTATCGCGCCCAGTCGCCGTCGGCCGATTGGTCGTCTTTCGACAGCACATGCACGCGGCCCGTGGCAATGATCTGGCGGATCTGGGTCCGCTGGCCTTCGCCGCTCGGTGCGTAAGTGGCTTTGAGCCGGTCGGCGCGCAGCCGCGTCTGACCCTGCACAGCGACCACATTGCCGATGAAGGTCGCTTGGCTGCTCTGGTCTTCGACTTCGAGCGTATCGGCTTCGATTTCAATGGGCTCATTGGGGTCGGTGGCAAAGCCCTCAAGCGGGCTGGTGCTCGCCGCATGGGCCTGTGTGACGGCCCCGGCCGTCCCCAGAGCCAAAAGGGAGACGAGCGCGAGGCCCGCGATTACTTGTTTCGCCATCGCTCGTTTCGACATGTCTCGTCCGCCCATCACTGCCCCTTGCATGAACAACCTCATTCCCCCGCCCACCGGCGCGTGCCTGTCTCTCATGGTTGCTCACCATAAAAGCGCATTTTCACGCGGCCGGTAAAAATCATTGTCTTGGTGGCGTTATCCGCCGTCATTTTATCAGCGCGCAGCGTGCCCGCAGGCCCGTGGCCTTCGACAGGCGCATTGCTGACAAAATCGCCGTTACGGAAATTGATCTGGCCTTCGGTGCCGTGAAACTCATAGCCCGTGGACACATAGACATCGATCTTCTGGTTGAGATCGAGCGTTTCTGTTTCTGTGTTGAGGAGGCCCGATGTTGCTGCCAGCGACACCCATTCGCCGTCATCCGACATTTTGAGATCGGCCTGCAGATTGTCGAGTTCGATAAGCGACGTGCCGGCCTTGCCTTGCGTCGCCGTATCGGCGGTCAGCAGATAGGGTTGGCCGGATTTGTCGAGGCCGGTGATGCGCGGGCTCACCATGCGCAAATCATTGTTGAGCGTTGCGATTTCGCGGAACGTGATGTCGAGCCGGTCGCGGCTGTCAAAAACGCCGGAATAAAAAAGCACGAGTGCAAACAGTGCCACCGCGCCGAGCGGCAGGGCAATTTTCATCATCGAGACAAACGAACTGTGCCGCCCGATCCGCGCCTTGGCGGCAGGGGCGAGGTCGCCGAAAGGTAAGTCGAGATGATCAAGCCCGGGATGGGCATGTTCGCTTGGCTGTGTGTCGGAGGCGTCGGGGTCTCTTGGTCCGTTCATTTATATTTTTTCTGCCTACGGAACATAGAAACTACAACAAAGCCTTGTGCCGCCGGTCAGATGGCGGGAAGGCGCGTGAATCCGATTATGCGCCCAAGGCTTTCCAAGCGTCAACGAAACGCGGCTAAAGTCTCAGGCAAATCAGCCATTTGTGGGTATTTTGTGTGTCAAGCCTGTGAACAGCGCATGTAGCTGTTAATGCGAGAAAATATCTTCTTCAGGCCAGCCCGCCAGATCAAGCGCGGCACGCACCGGCAGGAAGGCAAAACAGGCTTTGGCGAGTTCCGTGCGGTTCTCGCGCACCAGCATCTCGTCCAGCACCGCTTTGATGGCGTGGAGATAGAGAACATCGGAAGCGGCATAAGCAAGCTGCGCTTCGGTGAGCGTGGCCGCGCCCCAATCGGAGCTTTGCTGCGCTTTGGACATATCGACGCCGACCGTTTCGCGCGCAAGGTCTTTCAGCCCGTGGCGGTCTGTATAGGTGCGCACGAGTTTCGAGGCGATTTTGGTGCAATAGACGGGCGTGGTGACGACATTGAGATAACGCTGCATCTGCGCCACATCAAAACGCGCGAAGTGGAAAATCTTCTCTACAGCGGGATTGCCCATCAGACGGCGCAGATTGGGCGCGTCATAGGTGTCGCGGTCGAGCTGCACCAGATGTGCATCGCCGTCGCCGGCCGAAAGCTGCACGAGGCACAGCGGATCGCGGTGGGGGTTCAGCCCCATGGTTTCAGTATCAACCGCAACGCTTGCGCCGAAGCTCAGCCCGTCGGGAAGGTCGCCCTTGTGCAGCGTGATCGCCATTATTTCTCGGCCTTTATGGGGCTCCTGAAAGAGGGGAACCCCTTCTGCTGGCCCTGAGAGCATAATTCCGCCCGGTCGCCCGGTTTGGTAGCCGGAATTATGGCTGCATCCGGCGGGGATGCAAATGGTGCCCAGGAGAAGACTCGAACTTCCACGCCCTTTCGAGCGCCAGCACCTGAAGCTGGTGCGTCTACCAATTCCGCCACCTGGGCATTTAGAAGGGGCGAGACTTAAATTGGCCCCCGACGCTTGTCAATGTCCCTTTTGGGAGCGGCTTTGGCCGCACTCAGCCTTGCGAAGCCTTTGCCCAAGCGCCGCCATTGGGCTATCTAGGTGCAGCAGGCAGACGACACTGAAAACACCAGCGGAGACTAGGCACATGGCGGGCCCCCTCATCGGCAAAGAGCGAGCGAAATCGGACCTCACAGCAGGGGCGCTCATCACTGTCTTCGGCGGCTCGGGCTTCCTCGGCAATCATGTCGTGCAGGCGCTCGGTCGCCGTGGCTACCGCATCCGCGTCGCAGTCCGTCAGCCCCATACCGCGCTTTATCTCAAAACATCAGGCGGTGTCGGCCAGATCGAACCTGTTCAGGCCAATATCCGCGACGACGCGTCCGTTGCCGCCGCCGTCGCCGGTGCCAGCGCCGTCATCAACCTCGTCGGCATCCTTTTTGAAAGCGGCAAGCAGAGCTTTGACTCTGTGCAGGTCGAGGGCGCTGCCCGTGTGGCGCGCGCTGCCAAAGCGGCCGGCGTGCCGGTGTTCATCCAGATGTCGTCCTTGGGTGCCGATGCCAATAGCGCGTCCGATTATTCCGTCTCCAAGGCAGCAGGTGAGGCGGCCGTGCGCGCGATCTACCCGCAAGCCGTGATCCTGCGTCCTTCGGTCGTTTTCGGACCGGACGATGACTTTTTCAACCGCTTTGCCGGTCTCGCCCGCATCATGCCCGTCCTGCCTCTCATTGAAGGCGCGACACGCCTTCAGCCCGTCTATGTCAAGGACGTGGCCGAAGCGGTTGTGCGTGCTGTCGAGAACGATACATTTGACGGCAAGGTGATGGAGCTTGGCGGTCCCGCTGTGTTGACCATGCGCGCGATCTGGGAGCAGGTGCTGCGTGTTATCCGCCGCAAGCGCATCCTGCTTCCCGTTCCCCGTTTTATCGCCCGCCTTCAGGCGCTTGTTCTGCAATTCCTTCCCACGCCCCCCCTGACACCCGACCAGCTGCGTGCGCTCTGCGTGGATAATGTGGTGAGCGAGGAAGCCATTGCCGAAGGCCGCACGCTGCAAGGGTTCGGCATTGTGCCCACATCCACAGATGTCATCCTGCCGTCCTATCTCACGCGCTTCCGCAAGCGCGGCCAGTTCGAGCCCGGCGCCGAACCGCTCGCTCAAGACTGACGAGGGGAGGGCACAAGCCCATGAACATCGGTGAGCTTTCGACCTTAAGCGGCGTACCGCCCAAAACCATCCGCTACTATGAGGAGATCGACCTCATTCCGGCGGCGGCCCGCAGCGACAACGGCTACCGTGCCTATACAGACGACGCGGTCCACACGCTGCGCTTTGTCGCCAGCGCCCGCAATCTCGGCTTCACCGTCGAACAATGTCGCGGCCTTCTCGCGCTCTACCGCGACAAGTCGCGCGCCAGCTCAGACGTCAAGAAAATGGCGAACGATCACATCGCCGAAATCGACCGCCGTCTGGATGAACTAAACGCCATGCGCCGCGTGCTTTCCGATCTCGCCAAACGCTGCCACGGCGACGACCGGCCCGACTGCCCGATCATCGACGAATTGAGCGACGTGCTCCCGCGCCCGCGCAAATCAAAACGCAACTGACACGCTTCCACCTTTAGCCCGTTTCCCACGTTTAGCCCGCTTCCCACCTTAGATTGCGAGACATGCGCCAGCTCTACCACCTCCCGATTTCGCCCGCCTCGCGCAAGGTCCGCCTCGTGCTCGCTGAAAAAAGTCTGACCTTCGACATGATCGAGGAACGCGACTGGGAAAGGCGCGAGGATTTTCTGGCGCTTAATCCGTCCGGCGAAGTCCCCGTTCTCATCGAAGAGACAGGCGACGTCATCTGTGGCGCGTCGGCCATCTGCGATTATCTGGAAGAGACAACACCGGCGCTGGCCCTCATGCCACCGACCCCCATCGAGCGGGCCGAAGTGCGCCGCCTTGTCGATTGGTTCGACAGCAAATTCGCCGCCGAAGTCTCCGACGGTTTGATTTTTGAAAAAGTCACCCGCCGCTTTCTCACCACTGCCGACGGCGGCGGTGCGCCCGAAATGGGTGTGGTGCGTGCCGCCCTCCACAATCTGCGCTATCACTTGGATTATATTTCCTATCTCATGGAAGACCGCCGCTGGCTCGCGGGCGAGGCGCTGACGCTCGCAGACCTTGCCGCCGCCGCGCATCTCTCCTGTCTCGATTATGTCGGCGACGTGCCCTGGGGCCAATACAGCGGTGCCAAAGACTGGTACGTGCGCATCAAATCGCGGCCTGCGTTTCGTGCCATCCTTGCCGATCATGTGCCGGGCATGCCGCCGCCCAAACTCTACGCGAACCTTGACTTCTAAACCAAAATCCAAAGACACCCGTCCGCTCAAGGAGCAATTATCCGAGCGCGTGACGGCGGCTGGCTTCGACGCCATGCGCGTGACAACGCCCGACGCCGCGCCCGAGACCGTTGCCCGCCTCACACAATGGCTCGCCGATGGTCGCCACGGCGACATGGTCTGGATGGAAGAAACCGAAAGCCGCCGCGCGCGTGCCCGCACGCTCTGGCCCGACGTCAAAAGCATCATCATGCTCGCCATGAATTACGGGCCCGACGATGATCCGATGGCGCGGCTTGAAGCGAGCGACGCAGGCAATATCTCCGTCTATGCCCGCCACCGCGACTATCATGATCTCGTCAAATCACGGCTCAAACAGGTCGCCCGCTGGCTCGCCGAATCTACCGGCGAAGAAGTCAAAGTATTCGTCGATACAGCCCCCGTCATGGAAAAGCCGCTGGCCGCCGCCTCCGGCCTTGGCTGGCAGGGCAAACATACCAATCTCGTCTCGCGTGATTTCGGCTCGTGGTTGTTTCTCGGTTCGATCTTCACGACACTGACGATTGAGCCGGACGAAGCTGAAACTGACCATTGCGGTCAATGCAGCCGCTGTCTCGACATCTGCCCGACCAAAGCTTTCCCCGCGCCCTATCAGCTCGACGCGCGCCGCTGCATTTCCTATCTCACCATTGAGAACAAGGGCCACATCCCGCGCGAGTTCCGCCGCCCCATCGGCAACCGCATCTATGGGTGCGACGATTGCCTCGCCGTCTGCCCGTGGAACAAATTTGCCGTGTCCGCGCGCGAAATGGCGCTGCGTCCGCGCGAAGACCTCGTCGCCCCGCGTCTTGTTGATCTTGTGACGCTCGACGACGCCGCTTTCCGCGCCCTCTTTTCCGGCTCGCCCGTCAAGCGCATCGGCCGCGACCGTTTCATCCGCAACACCCTCATCGCACTCGGCAACAGCGGCGACGTTTCCACCCTGCCGCAAGTGATCGAAAAACTATCCGACCCCGCACCGACCGTGCGTGCAATGGCCGTCTGGGCTCTGGGCGAACTCGATCCCGCTGCGGCCCGCTCCGCCGCAGCAAATGCGCTTCCCGCCGAGGAAGATGAAGACGTGCGCAGTGAATGGCAGGCTCTGATCTGACCCGTCATAAAAACAGTCCGTCATGCGCGGGCTTGACCCGCGCATCCACGCCTTCTTATGTCGCGCCACAAAGACGGGGATGGCCGCATCAAGTCCGGCCACGACAAATGAAAGAGGGGAACGAAAGGGCGCAACGCCCTGCGTGCCTACTCCCCCGTACCACCCTTCAAAAACGCCGCCGCTGCCACCGCGCGCGGATCCCTATCGCGGCCCATGTCGCGCGCCACGTCAATCACGCTCTGCCAGTCGGCCCGCGCCCCCGGCATATCAAGCAGCGCCGCCTTCGTCCGTCCGCGTTCCAGCAGCGCACTCATATTATGCGGCGCAATGTCCACAGCGCGTGTCGCATCAGCCAGCGCCGATTGCGCATGGCCCAAATTGCGCGAGGCGGTCGCCCGCAGCGTCAGCGCATCGGGTGATGTCGGCAGATCGGCAAGCACGGCGCTTGCATCCTCGCGCGCGCCTTCCCAGTCGTTCTGGCTCGCGCGAATATCAGCCCGTACCAGCAGATAGGTTGTGATCGGGTCAAGCGCCAGCGCCTGATCAATGGCGACGCGGGCGCGCGTCTCATTGCCCGCCAGCATCCAGGCGTCCGCCACTTGCGCAAAGGCCTCGCCGCGTGCCTCCTTCGGCGCATCTTCCATCGACAGCGCCACCTCGCTCAGCGCCGTGGCAGCTTCGTCATAGCGCCCCATGCTCGACAGCGCGACGGCCTGACAATGCCGCGCCGCCAGCGTGTCCTGTCCGGCGTTCTGTATCCATTTCTGCGCATAGTTGAAACCCGTCTCCGGCGCTTGCGCCACAAGATCGAGACAAGTGTCATAATCAGCCGGTAGCTGCTTTTCCGCATCCGCAGCCTGTGCAGCGGAGCCCGCGATCAACGCCGCAGCGATAAGGGAGATAAGTGTCTGTCGGTTTGTCATCATGGGCGCTAAACTCTGTCACGGGGTCACGCTTGGCAAGCGCCGTCCTGCATTAATTTTACGACAGGATAGCAAACCTCATGTCTCCCGCGCCTCAAAAATTGTTCTGCTTCGGCCTCGGTTTTACGTCGTTGGCGCTTTGCACGCGTCTCGCCGCTCAGGGCTTCGCGGTTTCCGGCACCTGCCGCAGCGCCGACAAAGCCACCGCGCTCCGCGCCCGTGGCATCGACGCGCATGTCTATGCGCCGGACCAAAAACTTGATGATGCAGCACTCCACGGCACCACACATCTGCTTTTGTCGGTCCCGCCGGACGAGGAAGGCGATCCCGTCGCGAGCGACTTCGGCGCGGCGCTTGCCGCCCTGCCGCTCACATGGGCGGGCTATCTTTCAACAACCGGTGTTTACGGCGACCGTGGCGGCGACTGGGTGGACGAAGCCTCGCCGCTTGCGCCCTCCACCGCGCGCGGCGCACGCCGCCTGCTGGCCGAACAACAATGGGCCGCCCTCAACCTCCCGCTCCACATCTTCCGCCTCGCCGGCATCTACGGCCCGGGCCGCAACCAGCTCGTGTCGCTGCGCGAAGGCAAAGCCGGCCGCATCATCAAAGAGGGTCAGGTCTTCTCGCGCATCCATGTCGACGACATTGCCGAAATACTCATCGCCTCCATCGCACGTCCTGACACCGGCGCCGCTTATAACGTCTGCGACAACGAACCGGCTCCCCCGCAGGAGGTCGTCGCCTACGCCGCCGAACTCGTGGGGCTCGCACCACCCCCCGAAATTAAATTCGAAGACGCCGACCTTTCGCCCATGGCCAAAAGTTTCTACGCGGAGAGCAAACGCGTCTCAAACAAACGGATCCGCGAGGAACTGGGTGTGGCGTTGAAATACCCGACCTATCGTGAAGGCCTGACTGCACTGTTGGAGCAAGATAAAAAATAAACCCGTCATGCGCGGGCTTGACCCGCGCATCCACGTCTCACCCCTCCACCTTCCCCAACACCTCCGCCACCGTCTCCATCAACCGCGCCAGATCCTCATCCCCCGACAGCCGGTGATCGCCCGCCTTCGATAGATGCACCTCAACATCTTCACTCGTCAGCGCCTCAACCAACCGCATCGTATGTGCCCACGGCACGCTGTCATCCTTCATCCCCTGCAACACGCGCACCGGCACATTGATTGCCACAGGCCCGCCCAGCAGCAAATGATTGCGGCCTTCTTCGATCAACCCAAGCGTGATCTCATAAGGCTCGTCACCATAGTCGGAAGGCTCGCGATAAATTCCCTCGCGCAGCAATGTCGCCTTCACCTCGTCGGAAAATCC
>JAUSLL010000086.1 GCA_030649335.1 Parvibaculum sp.
ATCTTGGAGCCGACACAGTCGGCCAGCGGTTTCACACGTTTGCCGAACGCATCCCCCTGATAGGTGAAGGCGAGTACCTCACCGTGAACGCCGAGCATATTGGCGATGCCCCAGGCGATGGAATGATCATTGGCGACGCCCATGATGAGGCCGCGTTTGCCTTTCATCAGGGGCCCGGTGAGCGTTAACCCGCCCTCGCCCGTTTTATTGTCAGACCCGTGCATCTTTGTGCCCGCCCTCGTTAAATCGTGCTTCAGCCGTTATAACGCTGAAAGGCTAATGTTGCGTTGGTGCCGCCGAAGCCGAAGCTGTTGGAGAGCGCCAGATTGATTTTGGCCCCGTCGATCCGCTCACGCACGATATTGGCGCTGGCGACCGCAGGGTCGATTTCGTCGATATTAGCTGACGCGGCAATGAAACCGCCCTGCATCATCAACAATGTGTAAATGGCTTCATGGACACCGGCGGCGCCCTGCGCATGGCCCGTCAGCGATTTTGTGGCGCTGATGGGGGGCGTGTTCGGCCCGAAAACTTCATGGATGGCACGGATCTCGGGAATATCACCGACCGGCGTCGATGTCGCATGCGGGTTGATATAATCAACCGTCTGGCCTTTGAGGTTCTGTAGCGCCATCTGCATGCAGCGCACAGCGCCTTCGCCGGACGGGGCGACCATGTCAGCACCGTCAGCGGTCGCGCCATAGCCGACGATCTCGGCGTAAATTTTCGCGCCGCGGGCTTTGGCATGTTCGAGTTCTTCGAGCACCAGAATGCCGCCGCCGCCGGAGATGACGAAACCGTCGCGGTCTTTGTCGTAAGCGCGGCTCGCCTTGTCGGGCGTGTCATTGCGTTTGGCTGACATGGCACCCATGGCGTCAAACAGGACCGAGAGCGTCCAGTCGAGCTCTTCGCCGCCGCCGGCAAACATAATATCCTGCTTGCCCCATTGGATCATTTCAGCGGCATTGCCGATGCAGTTGGCCGATGTGGAACAGGCCGAGCTGATCGAATAATTGACGCCCTTGGTTTTGAACCATGTGGAAAGGTTCGCCGAGCAGGTGGACGACATGGCCTTGGGCACGGCGAAGGGGCCGACTTTTTTCGGACCCTTGACGGGTTCGGTGCGCGCCATGTCGGCGGCCGCCACGATGGCTTTTGTCGAAGGACCGCCCGAGCCGACAATGAGGCCGGTGCGCGGGTTCGACACGAGATCGTCCGTGAGCCCTGCATCCGTGATGGCCTGCTGCATGGCGACAGCGGCATAGGCCGCGCCGTCGCCCATGAAGCGGCGGGCGCGCCGGTCAACGGCTGTTTCGAGATCGATCTTGAGGCTGCCATACACCTGAGAGCGAAAGCCCATCTCGGCATAGACGTCGGATTTGACGATGCCGGATTTGCCTTCGCGCAAGCTCGCTTGCACTTCCTGCGCGTTGTTGCCGATCGAGGAAACAATCCCCATGCCGGTCACGACCACTCGCCTCATGGCTGCCTCACTCTTCGTTAGGTCTAAACATTTGGATGTCGAAACTTTAAAGGCGCGCGTCAGGCCGCTTGTTCTGCTGCCTGCAGGCCGACCTTCATGTCGGTGATTGTATAAGCCAGTTCGCCATCCGCCCAGATGGTGCAATCGGCAACGCCGACCACGAGGCGGCGGTTGACGACGCGTTTGAGCTGGATGTTGTAGGTGATCTTCTTATTGGCCGGTGTGACCATGGAGGAGAATTTCACCTCGCCCACGCCAACGGCGCGACCCTTGCCCTTGCCACCGATCCAGCCGAGGAAGAAGCCCAGCAACTGCCAGGCGCCATCAAGGCCCAGGCAGCCCGGCATAATCGGGTCGCCTTCGAAATGGCAGGGGAAGAACCAAAGGTCGGGATGGATGTCGAATTCGGCTTTGATCTCGCCCTTGCCGTGTTCGCCGCCGGTTTCCGAAATATGCAGGATACGGTCGATCATCAGCATGGGGGGCAGAGGCAGCTGGGCATTGCCCGGGCCGAACATGCGGCCGTGGCTGCACTCAAGAATATCTTCCAAAGCGTATTGTGATTTCTGCTCAGCCATTCCCGCTCGCTCACTGAAACCCTTATTCGCCCCCGCCCGCGACGGGGCAAAGGGCGCCGGGCCCGATTTGTTGGTCGGGCGAAGGGTTCCCTCCGCCGCGAATGCGTCCTCTTTACGCGCTTCCTAACATATAGGGGCTTGCGCGGAAACCGGCTTGTCATTCTGGGTCAAGTCTAGCGGGCGGCGCTGATTTGCATAGGAAGGCAGCGCCCGAAAGGGAGGGAAATTCGCAAAAAGCGGGAATTTTTTGACAAGACCCTACTAAGCCTATTGACATGCCATCTTGACAAGCACGGGGCCGATGCCCCATGTTCAAGTTTGTAATCGTTCAAAACTGTTGCGGGTGAGATCACCGACGATCTGCCCCGTGAAAGGATATGCCTTGAAAGAGGACCGGCCCTTCGCCCCGACCATGGCCCGCCTGCGTGAAGCGGGCTTGCGCCCCACACGCCAGCGGCTGGCGCTCGGTCGGCTGCTGTTTGACGGCGGCGACCGCCATGTGACGGCAGAAGCCCTGCATGAGGAGGCCCAGAGGGCCGGTGTGAGCGTTTCGCTCGCCACGGTCTACAATACGCTGCACCAGTTCACAGCCGCCTCGCTGCTGCGTGAAGTCGTGGTGGACAGTGCGCGCACCTATTTCGACACCAATGTGTCCGATCACCATCACTTTTTTGTCGAGAAATCCGGCCATCTTATGGATATCGACGGCGAGAAGATCGCCATTACGGGGCTTCCCGAAGCACCCGAAGGCACGAGCTTTGCCCGCGTCGATGTGATCGTGCGCCTGCAGGGCGAGCCGCGCGGCTGAATCCGGCGTTGGTCCGGCACTTCGCGGGGCCTGTAACACGGTGCCAGTTGCTATTCACTCTTAATTAGAACAATTCTAATGTGTTGACCAAGCGCATGGAACCTCTCTATGATTTGGTTAACCGCTCGGACATGGGCGGAAGCTGGCGAGGCCGCCAGCCATCATTTCAAGAAGCGCGGGGCCGTTCCCTCTTGAGGGGTAGCCCGCCTGCGTTCAGACAGGGTGAGGAGCCACGATCATGACATCTCTCGCAAAATCCAAAACGGTTGAAAACCTGAAAGCCGCCTTCGCGGGCGAAAGCCAGGCCAACCGCCGCTACCTCTATTTCGCGCAGAAGGCCGACATCGAAGGCTACAACGATGTGGCCGCCGTGTTCCGCTCGACCGCCGAAGGCGAAACGGGCCATGCCCACGGCCATCTGGAATTCATGGAAGAAGTCGGCGATCCGGCGACGGGCGAACCCATCGGCGCAACCGACCTCAATCTCAAGGCGGCGATTGCCGGCGAGACGCATGAATACACAGACATGTATCCCGGCATGGCGCGCACCGCGCGCGAAGAAGGCTTCGACGAAATCGCCGAATGGTTCGAAACGCTCGCCAAGGCCGAAAAAAGCCACGCCGGTCGTTTCCAGAAGGCACTCGACAGCCTCAACGGTTGATCGGCACTAAACAGGCGAAGGGGGATGGCGATCCGTCCCCCTTTGTCGTCTGTGAACGGATAAAACGGGGGAGACGGCGAGTTGAAAGAAGGCAGCACCGACGCACCGACGCGTCATCCTCTCGCCTGGCGCGAGCCGGAATTTTACGACACGGTGAAACTCGACGAGGAACTGCGCCGCGTCTTCGACATCTGCCACGGCTGCCGCCGCTGCTTCAATCTCTGCGATAGTTTTCCGCGTCTCTTCGATTTGGTGGACGCCGCGCCGAGCGAAGAACTCGACACGGTGGAGTCAAAAGACTTCGGCCCCATTGTCGATGCCTGCACGCTCTGCGACATGTGCTTCATGACGAAGTGCCCCTATGTGCCGCCGCATGAATTCAATCTTGATTTCCCCCATCTGATGCTGCGCTACCGCGCGGTTGAAGCCAAGACCCACGGCTTTCCCTTTGTGCCGTCAGAACTCGGCAAGACCGATCGCAACGGCACGCTGGCGGCACCCATTGCGCCGCTCGCCAACTGGGGATCGGCCAAGGGAAATAAACTCACACGGCCCGTGCTTGAAAAAATCGCAGGCATTGATGCGCGCGCGGAGCTGCCGAAATTCTACGGCAAGACTTTTACCATGCGCGCCAAGGCGCAGGACAAAGCAGGCGTGGCCGCACCCAAAGACGCACCCGCCAAAGGCCGCAAGGCAGCGATCTTTGCTACATGCTTTATCAATTACAACAACCCGCAAGTGGGCGAGGCCGCGCGCCTCGTGCTCGCGCATAATGGTGTTGAGACGCGCGTTGCTTATCCCGGTTGCTGCGGCATGCCTTTCCTTGAGCAAGGCAATATTGAAAAGGTCGCCGAACAAGCGGAAAAGATTTCCGCTGAAATGTGCGCACTGATCGATGAGGGCTATGACATCGTGACGCTGACAGCCTCCTGCGGCCTCATGTTCAAATTCGAGTGGCCGCTGATCCTGCCTGAAAATGAAAACGTCAAAAAACTTGCCGCCGCCACTTTCGACATCGACGAATATGTTGTTGATATAGCGAAGAAAGAAGGCCTCGCCGAAGGGCTTCAGCCTGTTGACGGTGGCGTTACGGCCCATATGGCGTGTCATGCACGCGCGCAGAACATGGGTCCGAAATCCGCCGAGATGATGCGGTTTGTGCCTGACATGAAAGTCGATGTGGTGGAACGTTGTTCCGGCCACGGCGGCACTTTCGGCGTGATGAAAGAGACGTTCGATGTGGCGATGAAGGTCGGCAAGATCGCCGCCAAGAACGTCGCCAAGACCGACAATAAATATGTGACCTCTGACTGCCCGCTGGCGGCAAAACATCTCGTGCAGGAAATCGATGTGATGGGCGAGAAGACACCGCCCACCATGCAGCACCCGATCGAGATCATGGCGCGCGCATGGCGATTGATTGACTGACAGACGTTGCGTTTATAAGGACCTGAAAAATGCCTAAACATGCGATCACAGCCGCTGATATTTTGCTCTATGAGACCTATGCGGGTGAACGCAAGGACCGTCGCGCCGCGATCACGGAAGTGAAACGCCCGCGCCGGATCGCGGTCGGACCTTATGCAACATTCTATTTTGAAAATTACGCGACCATGTTCCATCAGGTCCACGAGATGCTCCACATCGAACGCGGCGGTGCGGAGCAATTGGTTGATGAATTGGAAGCCTATAATCCGCTGATCCCGAACGGCCATGAACTTGTGGCGACACTGATGTTCGAGATTGATGATGAGCTGCGCCGCGAACGCGAATTACGCCGCCTCACAGGTGTTGAAACCAAAATCCATATTGAAGTGGATGATGCGCGCGTGACCGCCGTTGTGCCCGAAGGCGAGATCGAGCGCACGAAAGCGGATGGCAAAACATCATCCGTGCATTTTTTGCATTTTCCCTTCACGCCGGAACTCATTGCAAAATTCCGCGATCCCGCGACCCGCGTGCTGATCGGTATTTCGCACGAACATTATAATCATCTGGCCGTGATCGACGGGGCGTCGCGTGTGTCGCTCAGCGCAGATTTTGATTGAGAGTTTGGCGATATGTTCGGGCCTCGTCCTTCGAGCCGCACTTGCGCTGTCTCGAAGGACGAGGCCCGAACATATCTATTCGAAGTTCTCGCCTGCGTAAGTGCCCCAGATGTCGTCGCGCAACACCCAGCCTTCGTAACCGTTGGCCTGCAACTCGCACCAGCGGTCCTGACAGAAGCTCATGCGGGCGATGACGCCAACCTCGGCATAGGCGACGATGGCCGATTTCTCGGACGGTTCGGCAAAGAGGGGCACGGGTGTTGCGTCGTTCGGCTTGCCCGCAACCGGTGCGCCGGTGACCAGCGCGCTGCGGCGACCGTCGAGCATCGAATGCCAGACCCAGCCCGTGTCGCCGTCGCGGTCGCGGATCTTGCGCCAGCGGTTTGATTCCGCGATGACCTCGACCGGCAGGCCCTTCTTTTTATAGACCCACGAAATCTGAT
Organism: Parvibaculum sp.; assembly: GCA_030649335.1. Lineage (GTDB taxonomy): Bacteria > Pseudomonadota > Alphaproteobacteria > Parvibaculales > Parvibaculaceae > Parvibaculum. The sequence goes on from JAUSLL010000086.1 coordinate 6,022, forward strand.
TATCCGAGCCCGGACCGCGGCGCACGTTGATGCGGTTTGACTTGAGACTGACGAAACGGGGAACGGCCAGACCGGTTGACGGACCGACGCTTGCTTTGTCGGGTGCGGGTTTCTCAAGCGCTGGTTTTGCGGCGGCTGGCGGCTTTGCCTGTTTTTTAGTCTCCGACGCAGAAGACGGCAGCGCCACGCCACAGCCGATGAGCAAGGCGAGACCTAATGCTGCCGGAAATCGGAACTTCGGGAGCGGGCGGCGCAAAATGTCCCGGAACATGGTGATGGTCGGTATCTTTCTGCTCTCACAGCAATTTGGCGTCACAGCAATCTGTCGGCAAGCTATGCCGCCGTCGAACCATGCCGCCCCTCGTGTCTCTTTATCGCAAAGCCCGGCCCCGAGGGTCAAGCGATCTGGGTAAAACCCTGCGGCTGGTATGGTGACGTTGCAGATCGACTTTGTCGCCGCCCGCGCCCTCTGCTAGACAAGGGGGAGAGAACCCGCCCCCATCCTCCCTGTCTTTAAGAGTCTGATACCGCCATGCCCTCGTCCAAAAAGCCGCTCGTTGTCGTCACCCGCAAGCTCCCCGAAGTGATCGAGGCGCGGATGGGCGAATTATTCGACGTGCGCCTCAATGCCGACGACCATGCGATGACACAGGCCGAACTGGCAGCGGCAATCAAAGAAGCCGATGTGCTGGTGCCCACCGTGACGGACAAGATCGACGCGAAACTTCTCGCCCAAGTCGGTCCCCAGCTCCGCCTCATCGCGCAATTCGGCACAGGCGTCGATAATGTGGATGTGGAAAGCGCAAGGCGTCGGGGCATTACGGTCACCAATACGCCGGGTGTGCTGACCGAAGACACCGCCGACATGACACTCGCTCTTATTCTCGCTGTACCGCGCCGCCTTGCTGAAGGGGCGCGTTTTTTGCGCGATAGTGAAGGCGAGTGGCCGGGCTGGTCACCGACATGGATGCTGGGGCGACGCATTTACGGCAAGAGGCTCGGCATTATCGGCATGGGCCGCATCGGTCAGGCGGTGGCACGCCGCGCCAAAGCCTTCGGGCTGGAAATTCATTATCACAATCGCAAACCGGCCAACGCTGTGATCGAGCAGGAACTTGAAGCGACGTACTGGGAAAATCTCGACGAGATGTTGCCCAAGGTCGATATCGTTTCAGTGAACTGCCCGCATACGCCTGCGACCTATCATATGATCAATACTGCCCGTCTGCGCCTGATGCGCCCCGACGCCTATATCGTCAACACGGCGCGCGGCGAAATCATCGACGAGAACGCGCTGATCCGTGCGCTGGAAGCAGGCGAGCTTGGCGGCGCCGGTCTCGACGTTTTTGAAAACGAACCCAAAGTCAGCCCGCGCCTCATCAAGCTGCGCAATGTCGTGTCGCTGCCACATATGAGCTCGGCAACGGTTGAAGGCCGCGTTGAAATGGGCGGCAAGGTCATCGTCAATATCAAGACCTTCATGGACGGGCATCGTCCGCCGGACCGGGTTATCCCTGCGATCATGTGAGGGGCGATTTCTCCGCTAAACACCGAGCGTCATGCGCGGGCTTGACCCGCGCATCCACGTCTTGGGTTGCATCGAAATGAGGAAGACGTGGATGGCCGGATCAAGTTCGGCCATGACGAATGAAGTTACGCGGTTGTTCCCGTCAGCGGGTTGGCCGGATCATGCGGCAACCCGATCACGCGCATGCGCATGTCGAGCGCATCGTAGATCAGCAAGCGTCCGGCAAGGCTTGTGCCCGCGCCTGTGATTTCTTTCACAACTTCCAAAGCCATCATCGAGCCGATGACGCCTGTGAGTGCGCCGAGCACGCCTGCTTCCTCACACGCGGGCATCATGCCGGCGGGCGGGGCTTCGGGCACGAGGTCGCGGTAATTGGGGTAGGGTACGCCTTTGTCATCACACTCATGCGATTTGAACGTGGCGAGCTGGCCCTCGAAAGGACCGACCGCGCCGGAGATGAGCGTGCGCTTTGTTTCAAAGCAGGCATCATTGACGATGAAACGCGTGTCGAAATTATCGCAACCATCCGCGACGATATCGTAGTCGCGGATAATGGTTTCGGCGTTCTCCGCAGTCAGGCGCTCGCGGTGCGCGATGACATGAACATCGGGGTTGATGCGGTTCAATGTCTGCGCGGCGCTCTCGACCTTGAGCATGCCGACGCTGGCTGTGTCATGCACGATCTGGCGTTGCAAATTGGAGAGCGACACGGTGTCCGCGTCGATAATGCCGATGGTGCCGATGCCTGCGGCGGCCAGATACATCAGCGCCGGTGCGCCAAGCCCGCCCGCGCCGATGACCAGCACGCGGGCCTTCATTAGTTTCTTCTGACCCGGCCCGCCGATTTCTTTCAGCACAATGTGGCGGGCATAGCGTTCAAGCTGGGCGTCGGTGAGATACATTGGTTTTTCCTCGTCCGCCCATATTACATCGTCATTGCGAGCGAAGCGAAGCAATCCAGAGCGGCAATTGCGGTAACAACTGGATTGCTTCGCTTCGCTCGCAATGACGGGCCTTTACATCGGTGTCAGCACAACCGTCTGGCAGCCGCGACCCAGCACACCCTGTTCATCGCGGATGACAGCGTCGGTGAGGCCCGAGCCTTCGACGCGCCAGTCCGACGCCGGTGTGACGCCGGTCCAAGCGCCTTGCCGTGCGCGCGAGACATGGAGCGAGACGTCGATATTGGGAAAGCCCCAACGCGGTGGCCAAAGCTCCGTGCCCGAAAGCCAATAGGGCGTGCCGTTGTCGCTGAGCGCAAAGGTGCTGGCGAAGGGTGTATCAAACGGCATCATGGGGCGCAGCATGCGGCCCCATTTGGTGCCCTGACCATCGTCGCGGATGTCGAGTGCGTCAAAGAAAGTGGTGCGGGTGATGTTGTTCGAACGTTGCCATTTGGGAAGGGCCGATGGATCGAACGGCGTGGCCGGTGCGGCGACGGTGCTGAGTTCCGGCAGGTTGATCGGTTTCACGAAAGCGGCGGTCGCCTTGGCCACGAGCTTGTCGCCTGCGAAAAGTTCCGATTCCAAAATGGCGATGCGGCCACCGATGCGCAAAGGCGTGACCTTGGTGGTGAGCGGCTCATGCGGTGAAGGCCGCAGGATGTAAACGCTCGCCGTCATCGGCATGCCGAAATCTTCCGCGCGCGCCATCTCCTCCATGACCGCCACCGTGAGGCCCGAGACGGCACCGCCGTGGAGACCACGGAACGGGCCTGCGGCTTCGGCATGGGGCACCCATCGGTCGCCATCACGGGAGAAGACGGGTTCGGTCACGGTGGTCATGTTCATAGGCGATGCAACTTTCACGGAAGAGTTAGAAAAACAATGCGCAGGCTTCTACCAGACTTCGCCATAGGGACGTATCTCCACATTGAAGGACCAGGCTGAACGCGGCTGTTCAACCACATGCAGCACTTCGTCGGCGATATGGGCAGGCGCGATGAAATAATCATCCGGCTTGTCGGGGAAAGCTTCGCGCGTCCACGGCACATCGATCACGGCGTCGATCTGCACATAGGCGACATGAACACCCTTGGGACCGAGATCGCGGGCCATGGATTCTGACAGAATGCGCTGAGCTGCCTTGGTCGGGGCAAAGCCGGCAAACATCGCGCGGCCGCGCGTGGCCGACGTGTTGCCGGTGGTGACGATGGACCCTTTGCCCGCCTTGATCATGTCGGGTGCCAGACGCTGGGCCAGATAAAGAAGACCCATCGTGTTGATCTGGAAGTTGCGGTTGAGCAATTCAGGTTTGATGTCGAGGAAAGTCCCCCAGCCGCCACCGACCGCATTATGGATGAGGACCTCAGGGTGCCCCATCTCGGCGCGGACACGGGCGATGGTCGCGTCCACCTGTGCTTCATCGGCGACGTCGCAGATATAGGCTTTGGAGGCGGGAAGTTCAGCCTCAAGGGCTGAAAGCCTTGCCGTATCACGCGCGAGCATGGCGACAGCATAGCCGGAGGCCGCGAAACGGCGGGCAAGCGCGGAGCCGGTGCCCGGGCCGACGCCGGTAATGAGAGCGACGGGTTTGGCTGCATTGGGCATGGGGAGGCTCCTTTGAAGGACAGCGGCACTTGATGGAAAGTGGGTTCCAAAAGAGAACCTGTCAAGCTATGCTGGAGAAGAATTCACGCCGGAGGGTTTGATGCGCTGGGAAGATCTCGACCAAGAAACCTGTTCTGTGGCCCGCACCCTGTCGGTGGTCGGCGACCGCTGGACCCTGATGGTTTTGCGTGAATGTTTTCTGGGCGCCCGGCGCTTTGAGGAATTTGAAAGCCGCCTCGGCATTGCGCGCCACGTGCTGGCAGACCGGCTGAAAAAGCTGACCGAAGCCGATGTGCTGACGAAGGTCGCCTATCAGGAGCGCCCGCGCCGCGAGGAATATCGCCTGACCGAAAAGGGCCGCGACCTCTATCCGGTGATGGTGACGCTGGCGCAATGGGGCGACAAGCATATGGCGGGCGCTGAAGGCGTGCCGCTGCTGCGCATCCACAATACCTGCGGGCACGCCACAACCGGACATCTGATGTGTTCAGATTGCGGTGAGGAGTTGCATGCCAAGGACGTGAGTGTGAAGGCAGGCCCCGGCGCAGTGCGTGTTCGCGCTTAAACCGCGCGCTCTTCCTGCGCCATGCGGTTGGCGATGACGCTGACGATGACCAGTTGAAAAAAGTGGAACAGCATCAGCGGCGCGATGATGAGGCCGAGGGCCGGTGTCGCGCCGAAAATGACTTTCGACAAAGGCACGCCGGTCGCGAGCGATTTTTTCGACGAACAGAAAATGCAGGCAATGGCATCTTCGCGCGAGAAACCGAAGAGGTCGCTGGCGACTTTCATGATCCCGTAAATCAAAAAGAAAAGCGCGATGGAGGCGACGATCATGCCGCCGAGCAAACCCACATCGTCAACGCTCCAAACACCCTCGACAATACTGTCGCAGAACGAATTATAGACGATGGCGAGAATGACAATCTTGTCGCACCATTTGAGCCATGCATTATTCCGCGCCGCCCAATCCTTGAGCCAGTAATGCGCGATCTGACCAAGCGCTGTCGGCACCAGCACCAGCCCGACGATTTTCAGAATGACATCCTGCAAAGGCAGCGACGCGCCCGTCGTGTTCATATACCAGGCCATGAGGATCGGAGTGAGGAACACGCCGAGAAACGCAGACAGCGTCGCATTAAAAATCGCGACCGGCACATTGCCGCGCGCCAGCGATGTCATGGCAACCGAAGACGAGACCGTACCCGGCAGAGCAGCGAGATAGAAAAAGCCCAGCAGCACATTGTCATCGACCTGACCGCGGCTGAAAAAAATCAAAGCAAGGACGATCAGCGGAAAGAGCCCGAAAGTGGCGGCCTGCACCACAATATGCACGCGCCATTTGACGAGACCCGCCTTCATTTTCTCAGGCGCGAGCGTGAGCCCGTAGAGAAAGAAAACAATCGAAATGCCGTAGCCTGCCACCCATTCGATATGGAGCGCGCTGCCCGACGCGCCGAGCTGCGGCCAGACGATGGCGGCGATGACGACGAGCAGGATGAGCTGGAGGAAACGGTCGATATTGAGCTTGGCGAGCATGGTGGAGGATTTCTAAAAATAACTGTCACCCCGGCATTGTGCCGGGGTGACAGAACGGGGCGGCAATGAAACGATCAAATCCCGTCGAACAGGGCCGTCGAGAGATAGCGCTCGGCGAAGGACGGGATAATGACCACGATGGTCTTACCCTTCATGTCGGGACGCGTGGCAACTTCGAGTGCGGCAGCAATGGCCGCACCTGACGAAATGCCGCCGGGAATACCTTCGAGGCGGGCGGCCTGCCGGGCGGTCTCAAAAGCGGTTTCATTGCCGATGGTGACAACTTCGTCGATCAGCGATTTATCCAGATTGTCCGGCGCAAAACCTGCGCCGATGCCCTGAATTTTATGCGGGCCGGGTTGGCCGCCCGATAGCACGGGGCTGTCTTCAGGCTCGACCGCAATCATTTTGAGGGAAGGCTTGCGGGTCTTGAGAGAGCCGACGCCTGTGAACGTGCCGCCCGTGCCGACGCCGGAAATGACCACATCGACTTTGCCATCGGTGTCATTCCAGATTTCTTCAGCCGTTGTCTTTTTGTGAATCTCGGGGTTTGCCGGATTGTCGAACTGGCTTGCCGTGACAGAATTGGGATATTCCGACAGCATCTCATTGGCGCGCGCAATCGCGCCCTTCATGCCTTTGTCGGCCGGCGTGAGTTCGATCTGCGCGCCGAGAATGGCGAGCATCTTGCGCCGTTCCAGCGACATGCTTTCCGGCATGCAAAGGATGAGCTTGTAACCGCGCGCAGCACAGACGAAGGCAAGCGCGATGCCTGTATTGCCCGACGTCGGCTCAATGATGACCGTGTCTTTGATCAGTTTGCCCTCGCGCTCCAGCGCGTCGATCATCGAGACGCCGATGCGGTCTTTGACGCTCGACATGGGATTAAAAAATTCAAGTTTGAGCAGCACGTCAGCAACTGCGCCTGCGTCCCTCGCCATGCGGTTGAGGCGCACGAGCGGCGTGTCGCCAATTGTCTGTGTGATGTCGTCGTAGATGCGACCGCGTCCGGGTTTCTTGTCTGATCCGCTCATCATCATCTCCCTTGAATTCGGTTAAGCTCTAGATAGTAAAGTCAAATTGTGAAATCTGGGGGCGTGTCGTCCTTATCAAGTCCTGCCGTCTCGGCGCGGCGGCAGAGATCATCAACTGTGATCTTTTCCAGCCGCTCCATCAATTCTGTTTGCACTTCCTGCCACAAAGGCGCGATGACGCGTTCACCGAGATCCGACGGCCCGCTTGTCACCGGATCATCTGCCGATTCCATCGCGCCGACGACGCGCACAACTTCGCCGACCGAAATGCGACGACGTTCACGCGCGAGGCGGTAACCGCCGCGGGGCCCACGCACCCCTTTGAGGATACCGGCATGAACAAGCTGCTGCATCACTTGTTCGAGGTAGCGTTGCGGAATGCCCTGACGGTTGGTGATTTCTTTTGATTGGACGGGGTCTGGCCGCGCGTTGATCGCGACATCGACAACGGCTTCAAGCGCCAGCCAGGTTTTTTTGGAAAGTCGAAGCATGAGATTATGAGTTCCCTGTGCCGGTGGAGCCGAAACCGCCGGCCCCGCGCGCGGTTTCATCAAGTGAAGCGACTTCGCGGAAAATACCGCGCGTGACAGGCGCGATGACCATTTGCGCGATGCGTGTGCCGCGCGTGATGGTGAAGGCGTCCGACCCGTGATTGATGAGAATGACTTTGATCTCGCCGCGATAATCGCAATCAATCGTGCCGGGCGAATTCAAAACTGTGACGCCATTTTTGGCAGCGAGGCCCGAGCGCGGGCGCACCTGCGCTTCAAAGCCTTGCGGCAGCGCGATTGCCAAGCCCGTGGGCACCAGCACGCGTGCGCCTGACGCCAGCATCAGCGGTTCGTCGGCGGCGATGGCGGCAACAAGGTCCATGCCTGCGGCACCGTCCGTCTCATAGCGCGGCAGCGCGAGATCAGCGCCGTGAGGAAGCCGCTGCACGGCAATGGAAATATCGGTGCTCATGATTTTGTTTTCTTGGGTTCGAAATGGGCGGCAATGGCGCGGGCAAGACGTTCGGCAACGGCTTGCTTGGGCAGCAGCGGCCAGTCTTCCTGGCCCCCGTCGGAAATCAGATGCACCGTATTCAGATCGCCGCCCATGACGCCGCTTTCGGGCGACACGTCGTTTGCGACAATCCAGTCGCAGCCTTTGCGGGCGCGTTTGGCGACGGCGTGTTCGATGACTTTTTCTGTTTCGGCGGCAAAGCCGATGACGAGGGCGGGACGGCCCTTTTTCATTTTGGAAATGGTCGCAAGAATGTCTGGGTTCTCGACAAGGGTGAGCGAGGGCGTGGCGGCACCCGCTTCCTTTTTGATTTTTTGCGTCGCATCAATGTCAACGCGCCAGTCGGCAACGGCGGCGGCGCAAATGGCGACATCGGCGGGGAGTGCGGCTTCGCAGGCGGCGAGCATTTCGCGCGCCGTCTCGACGCGCTTGAGGTTGACGCCTGCGGGTGCTGTCAGATTGGTCGGGCCGGAAACGAGTGTCACGTCGGCGCCCATGCGGGCAAGTGCGGTGGCAATGGCATGGCCCTGTTTGCCGGACGAGCGGTTGGCGAGATAACGCACGGGGTCGATCGGCTCATGCGTCGGGCCGGATGTCACCAGAATGCGGCGACCCTTCAAGGGCGGATTGCCGGAAAATTCGTTCTCAGAAAAATGCGCGTCGATGGCGGCGAGGATTTCGGCGGGCTCTGCCATGCGGCCCGGTCCGAATTCACCGCAAGCCATGTCGCCGTCATTCGGCCCGACAAAATGGATACCGTCGGCCATCAACTGCTCGACATTGCGCTGCGTGGCGCGGTGGGTCCACATGCACACATTCATGGCGGGGGCGACAAGGACGGGCTTGTCGGTGGCAATGAGGAGCGTGGTGGCGAGATCGCCCGCGAGGCCTGCGCTCATTTTGGCCAGCAAATCGGCGGTGGCGGGGACCACGACCAACAGGTCCGCGTCGCGCGACAGCTCGATATGGCCGATTGTAGCCGTATCCGTGAGATCAAAGAGGTCCGTATAGACTTTGTCACCCGATAGCGTGCCGAGCGACAGCGGCGTCACAAACTCAGCCCCTGCCTGCGTCAGCACACAGCGCACGGAGGCCCCCTGATCGCGCAAGCGGCGGATCAGCTCGAGGCTCTTATAGGCGGCAATACCACCGCCGATGATGAGCAGAATGCGGCGATTTTTCAGAACGTCAGACAATGGACTCTCCGTTCGGGCAGGCTGAACGGGGAATATAGGGTTCTACGGTCCAAATGTGGAGATAAAATCTTTTATCTTGGGAAATTGGTGAAAATGACAGCGTTTTCGCTTGAAAGCGGTGTCATGCGCGGGCTTGACCCGCGTGTCCACGTCTTAGCGGCAGAGGAAGACGTGGATGGCCGGATCAAGTCCGGCCATGACGACCTAGAAGACTTTCAACGCCACCAGCACCACCAGCGCACCGACCGCCGCCCAAAGCGCGGGAGTGACCCATGACCGCGAGACTTGCGAGTCCGGATGCAGCTTCAATCCCCGCTCGTCCACGCTGTCGGCAAGCAACCGCGCGGTGCGTTCGGCGCGCGCAAGAAAGTCCGGCAAATTGCCTGCGAGGCGGCCGAGTTGGACGGCCCCTTCGGCGACTTCGCCGAGGCGGGCTTCGGGGGCGAATTGATCGCTCATCCAGCTTTTCAAAACGGGTTCGGCGCTATCCCAGATATTATGATCGGGATCGAAATGACGCGCGACGCCTTCGATGACCACCATGGTCTTTTGCAGCAGGATCAATTCGGGCCGCGTCTTCATGTCGAACTGTTCGGTGACCTGAAAAAGCTGCGCGAGCAAACGGCCCATCGACACATCGCGCGCGGGCCGCCCGAAGATCGGTTCGCCGACGGAACGCAGCGCCTGCGCGAAAGCATCGACGCTTTTGTCCGGCGGCACGAAGCCCGCGAGGAAATGCATTTCGGCGACGCGGCGGTAATCGCGTTTGACGAAACCGTAGAGAATCTCCGCCATCATGCGGCGTTGATTGGCGTCAAGCCTGCCCATGATGCCGAAATCGACGGCAACCAATGTGCCGTCGGCATCGACGAAGAGATTGCCCTGATGCATGTCGGCGTGAAAGAAACCGTCGCGTAAGGCGTGCATGAGGAACGATTGAATAACACGTGCGCCGAGTGCCTTCATGTCGTGACCGGCAGCGACAAGCGCCTCGCGGTCAGACGCTGCGATGCCGTCCACCCATTCAAGCGTCAGAACATGGCGCGCGGTGCGTTCCCAATCGACTTTTGGAACACGGAAGTCTTTGTCACCGATAGTGTTTTCCGCCATTTCGGAAATGGCGGCGGCTTCGAGACGGAAATCCATTTCCATTTCGACACTATCGGCAAGCGTCTGCACGATTTCGACAGGCCGCAGGCGGCGCGATGAGGGTGAATAACGTTCCACATGCCGCGCGATCCAGAAGAAGCTGCCGAGGTCGGCGGCAAAACGCGTTTCGACGTTGGGGCGCAACACTTTAACCGCCACGTCGCGGCCTTCCGCGTCGATCTCGTCGGGCACGGTGCGGGCGCGATGGACCTGCGCGATGGAGGCGGCGGCAACCGCATCACTGAGATTTGTGTAAAGCGCATCAACATCACGGCCAAGTTCGGCAGCGATGATGGCGCGTGCGTCTTCGGTCGGAAAAGGCGGCAGACGGTCCTGCAGCAGCGTCATACCGGCGGCAAGATCCGCGCCGACTATGTCGGGACGCGTGGAAAGAAATTGCCCGAGCTTGATGTAGGAAGGGCCGAGTTCAGCCAGTGCGGCGGCAAGCCGCGCGGGCGGCGCGAGGGTGCTCGCGTCTTCAGCTTTGCGTTCCCAGGGAAGCGGAATTTTTGCAAGCGCGATGAGCGCGAGAAGACCGCCGGGCATTTCACCGCGCAGTTCTAACGGAAACAATGCGTCGTGGCGGGCGAGCGCGCGACCCGCTTTGATGAGACGGGTGATATGACCGAACGAGCGGAACATGAATGTAACGTGCCCCGCCGGTTACAAACGCCAACCAGAGTGCATGGCTGCAACCCCGCCGGTGAGATTGCGGTAAGAGGCGCGCGCGAAACCGGCGGCCTCGATCATGGATTTGAATTTTTCCTGCGGCGGAAATTTGCGGATGCTCTCCACAAGATATTGATAAGGTTCGCCGTCGCCTGTCACCCATGCGCCGATCTTCGGGATAGCGGCAAAGGAATAGGCATCATAGATGGCGTCAATGCCGGGGACCGCGACCTGCGAGAACTCAAGGCACAAAAAACGCCCGCCGGGTTTCAGCACGCGATAAGCATCCGCCAGCGCCTTTTCGATATGCGTCACATTGCGGATGCCGAAAGCGATTGTGTAGGAATCGAAGGAGCGGTCAGGGAAAGGCAGCGTTTCGGCGTCACCACAGGCAAATTCAACGCGCGAGGCATAGGTCTGCGCTTCGGCGCGCGCCTTGCCGACGCCGAGCATATGGCGGTTGATGTCGCAGACAGTGACATGGGCATTGGGCCCCGCGCGGTCGAGCACGCGAAAGGCGATGTCGCCTGTGCCGCCTGCCACATCGATATGCGCGTAAGCGCGGTCGCTGCGTGGCGGATTGAGCCAGTCGATGAGCGCCAGCTTCCACGCGCGATGCAAGCCGCCTGACATGAGATCGTTCATCAGATCGTAGCGTGAGGCGACCTGTTCAAAGACATTATGAACGAGCTTGGCCTTGTCGCCCTCGGCAACCGTTTTGAAACCGAAATGCGTCGTCGCCCCAGCCTCGGTCAGAGGGGGCTCGCTCTGCGGGGCAGCGTCGTTGAGTTTCTGCTGGTCGATCTCAATGCTCATGCGCCGGACCATAGCCGAAGGGCCGGAAGGGCGCTACTTTCTGTCGGGCCGGAAGGCCGAGCCTGAAAGATAAGCGACAATATGCCCGAACTACCCGAAGTCGAGACGGTCCGCCGCGGCCTTGCGCCTGTGATGGAGGGCCGCCGGATTGCGCGCCTGACGCAGCGCCGCCCCAATCTGCGCTATCCGCTGCCCGAAGGCTTTGCCGAACGCCTGAGCGGGCGGCGCGTGCTGCGGCTCACGCGACGGGCGAAATATCTCCTCATTCATCTCGAAGGCGGCGAAGTGCTGCTGGTGCATCTCGGCATGTCAGGCCGCTTCACGATCCATCAGGGTGAGGCAGTGCCCAAACGCCCCGGTCTGTTTCACTATGAAGTGCCCGACGGCGCGCCCGAGGCGGGCACCGGCAAGCATGATCATGTGGTCTTCGACATGGAAGGCGGCACACGCATTGTCTATTGCGACCACCGCCGTTTCGGTTTCATGGACCTGATCGGCGAGGCGGGGCTGGAGGAGAGTAAGCATCTGGCGCTCATCGGGCCGGAACCCATAGGCAATGAATTTTCGGCAGAGGTGCTGGTGGCCCGCATGGCGACACGCAAGTCGCCCATTAAATCCGTGCTGCTCGATCAGCGCACCGTCGCGGGGCTTGGCAATATATATGTTTGCGAGGCGCTGTTCCGTTCCGGCATTTCGCCAAAACGTGAAGCATCGAGCATCGGACGCGAACGCGTGGAGCGCCTGACGCGGGCGATACGCGACGTTCTGGGTGAAGCCATTGAAGCAGGCGGCTCGACATTGCGCGATTACGCGCAGGCTGACGGCGAGCTTGGATATTTCCAGCATCGGTTTCAGGTCTATGACCGCGAAGGCGATCTCTGTTCAAAGCCGCAATGCGGCGCTAGGGTGAAGCGGATCGCACAAGCGGGGCGCTCGACATTCTATTGTCCCAAGTGCCAGCGCTGAGCGAAATAAGGAAAGATGCAATGCGGGCATGTTTACGGGCCGGGATTTTTCTATTGGCGATGTCGCTGCTGGTGGGCGTGAGCACATATACACCTGCGCGCGCCGCCGATGATGTGTCGGGTTATCTCGATGCGGTGGAAGACATGCCGCTGATGGATGGCTTGAAAGAAACCGGCGACGGCGGGATTGTTTTTGACAAGCCCAATGGCCGCATCGTCCGCACCATTGCCGAAGGCCATGTGAGCGTCGGTGATGTGCGCAGCTTCTATACAAACACTTTGCCGCAACTCGGCTGGGTGCGCTTGCGCAAGCTCGAACTGATCCCCGATCTTCTGGTCTTTGACCGCGAGACGGAGCGGCTCGAAATCGAGATCGTGCCGCTGGCGGGCGCCAAGACGCAGGTGCGCTTCTCCATCGAACCCAATTGAATTTCTGAAACAAAAACAAGACCCCGCCGCAGAACATGCGCGCGTGAGGCATGACACGAATAAGGACGCGACGATGGCCTATCAAAACATTCTGGTTGAAACCAAAGACGCGGTGGGCCTCATCACGCTCAACCGGCCCGAAGCGCTCAATGCGCTCAACAAGGCGCTGATGGATGAGCTGACGCTGGCGATTGATGCCTTTGAAGCTGATGACGCCATTCACTGCATCGTGCTGACCGGCTCGCAAAAAGCCTTTGCGGCAGGGGCTGACATTAAAGAGATGCAGCCCAAATCCTATATGGATGTCTATCGCGAGGATTTTATCACGGCGAACTGGGAGCGCACGACGCGCGCCCGCAAGCCCGTGGTAGCGGCAGTCGCGGGCTTTGCGCTCGGCGGTGGCTGCGAGCTTGCCATGATGTGCGACCTCATCATCTGCGGCGATAATGCGAAATTCGGCCAGCCCGAGATCAACCTCGGCGTCATGCCGGGCGCCGGCGGCACACAGCGCCTGACGCGCTTTGTGGGCAAATCCAAGGCCATGGACATGTGCCTGACAGGTCGTTTCATGGATGCCGCTGAAGCGGAACGCTCGGGCCTTGTCGCCCGTGTGGTGCCGGTGGCGGATCTGCTGGATGAGGCGCTGAAAGTGGCGGCCACCATCGCGTCGAAGTCACTGCCCATCGCCATGATGACCAAGGAAAGCGTCAACCGCGCCTATGAGACGACGCTGGCGGAAGGCGTGCGCTTTGAGCGGCGTCTCTTCCATTCGATGTTTGCCACAGAGGACAAGAAGGAGGGGATGACGGCTTTTGTCGAAAAGCGTCCCCCCGCCTTCAAAAACCGCTGACAGGACACCAGAGAAAGCCGCGGAAACCTGCCGTTAATCCTGCGACCATAGGGGGCACTGTACGGACCCCGCGGGCTGTTGACGGGGGGCGGGGAGCCGCGTATAACGCGCGCCTTATTGCGGCTTGGCCCCGTTTTCGTTCGGGGCCGCCTTTTTAAGCGCATCTGCGCCTGTTTCGGCCACCGGGAAATGTCCTTTGGCTGTGTGAGCGGGCGGGGCGGCGAAACCAGAAATTTCTCCAAAGGCGAGGGCGCTTAGCGGAGACAAGAGATTTCGAAAGACGTTTTTACAAGCATACGTCGGTTCGAAAATACATAGGGTCTGAAGACAAATGGCGAATACATCCTCAGCGAAAAAAGCGATCCGCAAGAACGAGACGCGCACAGCGGTCAACAAGGATCGTCGCTCGCGTATGCGTGGTTTCATCCGCAAGGTTGAAGAAGCCATCGCATCGGGCAACAAGGACGCAGCGACCGTCGCGCTGAAAGCCGCCGAGCCGGAAATCATGCGCGCCGCTCAGAAGGGCGTTGCTCACAAGAACACCGCCTCGCGCAAAGTCTCGCGCCTTTCGGCTCGCGTGAAGACGATCTCCGCCTGATCTTCGCTCTCAGCGTATGAGTGACGATGGCGCGATGCGCGCATATCGGAAAATCAAATAAGTTCAAGCCCGCGTGCATTTTAGCCGCGGGCTTTTTCGTGGCCCTTACGGAGATCGCGCGCGTCTGTCACGTATTTTTTTTCACGCGGAGAAGTTTTCTCTGACGTGTTGCAAAGTTTTACCGACGCATTTGCAGCGCGTTTTTTTTCACATGCGAAACGATCGGCAAGCCTCCGCGCAAAGAGCGCACGTTTGCGCCAGTTATTTTGCGCATCGTTGTGTGCGTTGCGAAGTGTGTTTCGTTTCGTTCTGCCGACGTGGTGGTTTTGATGTCGCAGAAGCGTCGTGCAACTGAAATTTTTTGCCCCGCGTCGATTCTTCCGCTTGCCACATGAGGCTTCCGTCGGTATGTTTAATCACGTCATTGAGACCAATGAATACTGTGTTTCTCAAGTAATTGACTACCAAATACAGTACTCGTCCGCGTTGATCTGATAAGCCCCAAGTACCCAATCAGTTGCCAGCAGCATACTGGAGAAGCCTCGGATAGAGGTTTTTCCGCAGGGCGGATTTGTCTTGTGACCTATGTCACGCGGCAAGCTCGCAAATGCGCGGCGAAGGATGGGGACATGCGGTAGGGGTGGAATTTTTTAGAAGGTGGCGAGGATGCCGGGCGAGACCAGCGACAAAATGAAGCCCGACATCCAGAGCGCCAAGCCCTCAGACTATGCCGGTGATGTTGCTGTGGCGGAAGCCTGGCGGGTGCTGGCTGAAAATCCCAAAGCAGTTCTGGTCGATGTGCGTACGCGCGCCGAATGGACCTTTGTCGGCGTCGCCGATCTCGGTGCCATCGGCAAGGAGCCTTTGCATGTTGAGTGGCAGAGCTTTCCGACGATGAGCGTGAACGATGGCTTTGCGGCGAGCGTTGCGGATGCGCTCAAGAAACAATTCGGCGATGCGGCCGTTGATGTGCCGGTGCTGATGCTCTGCCGGTCGGGCGTGCGTTCGCGTGCCGGTGCCGTTGCGCTGACAGCGCAGGGCTTTCACGCTGCCTATAATATAACGGGCGGTTTTGAAGGCGATCTCGACGAGACGCGTCACCGTGGTCAGCGTACCGGCTGGAAGGCCGCGGGTCTGCCTTGGGTTCAGGCATAATTTAAAGCGATTGGTGCGCGCAGGTTTTTCCCGCGCCGCCCGAAGAGTATGAGTGCGGCGGTAAAGAGTGAGAGTTAAGTGCTTTTAGCGTTGAGGGGACCAGCGGGATTTATCCGCACCCTTCAGGCGGGACGCTAAAGGATGTCTGTGCGAAGCGACGCTCGTGCGCGCAGGCGGTTTGAATGGAGGCCATGGATCAGCGCGTTGATGCGGAACGTACGCTTGATCCAAATTCCGGACTGCGGGGCCCGGAATGACAAGAGGGGTTAGAGGCTGTGAACGAAGATAAAATGAGCCTGGGGAACAAACCCGGCTATCACGCCAAAGGCGAGGTGCTGCCATTGTCGGGGGAGGCAATGTCGGGGGAGATGAAGCCGAAACTCGATTTTTCCGAACGTGATTTTTCCGAACGTGTGGCGACACGCGTTGAGCAGGCCTCCGAGCCTGTTGAGCCGGGCCTGAGCGCCCAGTGGCGCCGCGTGCGCGCGCGCCTGCTGGCCGAGCTCGGCGAAGCCACATTCAACAGCTGGTTCAAGCAGATCCAATTGATCGGTCTCGGTGACGGCCGTGTCATTCTGGCTGTGCCCACACGTTTCATTCGCAATTGGTTGCAGTCCCATTATGTCGAGCGTCTGACGACCTTGTGGAACGATGAAGACGCGAGCCTCAACCGCGTTGAAATTCTTGTGCAGGCCCATGCCTCGCCCGGCGTGCAGAACGCGGCCGCGAAGTCAGCATCTGCCGCCCGCGCCGCCCAATTGGCAAATGCCAATGCAGGCCCTGTGCCCCTGCGCACGCCTGTGCGCGTAAGCGCTGCCGCGCAATCATTTGTGGCCCCTTCGCAAGCCGCCATTGTGCAGAAGCAGTCAGGCTTCATGAACGGCACGCGCGAACAGGTGCCCGTGGGTTTTGAAGATGCAGGCGTCGGCGCCCCGCTTGACCCGCGCTTCACGTTTGAGAATTTCGTCGTCGGCAAATCAAACGAGCTGGCACACGCCGCCGCGCGTCGCGTGGCCGAAGCGACCGATGTGAGTTTCAACCCGCTCTTTCTCTATGGCGGCGTGGGGCTTGGCAAATCGCATCTGATGCATGCCATCGCCTGGGAAATCCGTCGTCGTCAGCCTGAGCGCAAAGTGCTCTATCTCTCGGCTGAAAAATTCATGTACCAGTTCGTGCGTGCGCTGCGCTTCAAAGACACGATGGCTTTCAAGCAGCAGTTCCGCACCGTTGACGTGCTGATGATCGACGATGTGCAGTTCATCTCCGGCAAAGAGTCCACGCAGGAAGAATTCTTCCACACATTCAATGCGTTGATCGACCATAACCGTCAGGTGATTATTTCGGCTGACCGTTCACCGTCAGACCTCGAAGGCATTGAGGAGCGCATCCGCTCGCGTCTCGGCTGGGGTCTTGCCGCCGACATTCACCCGACAGATTACGAACTTCGCCTCGGCATCCTGCAGGCCAAATGCGAGGAAATGCTGGGCCGCAACGGACCCATCGTGATGCCTGCCGGCGTGCTCGAATTTCTGGCCCACCGCATTGTCTCCAATGTGCGCGAGCTTGAAGGCGCGCTGAAGCGTGTGATCGCCTATGCCTCGCTCGTCGGTCGCCCCATCACGCTTGATATGGCTCAGGACGTGCTGCGCGATCTGCTGCGCTGCAATGACCGCAAGGTGACGATCGAGGAAATCCAGCGCCGCGTCGCGGAATATTACAATATCCGCCTCGCCGACATGCTGTCAGCCCGCCGCGCCCGTGCCGTTGCCCGTCCGCGTCAGGTGGCCATGTGGTTGTCCAAGCAGCTGACCACCCGTTCGCTGCCGGAAATCGGTCGCAAATTCGGCGGTCGTGACCACACAACCGTCATCCATGCCGTGCGCAAGATCGACGAATTGCGCGCTGCCGACAGCGGCATGGACGAGGATGTGGACCTGCTGAAACGCATGCTGGAAGGCGGCGGCGGGAGCGCCTGAGGCCGGCTTGCGGCTTTAGGCCCCTGGCGGTCTTCGGGCGGGCATAGAACCCCTCTTGACGCCGCGTAAAAGGCTTGGCGAATCAGGCCTCTACCGTCCTTCGGGGCGATCATTTCCCGTGTCGAAAAACGTGCATCGCGCGGATGTTCTGCTATACTTGACCCCAAGATTTTCTGCGGAAATCCGGCACGCGCCGGACGGTCGTCAGAGGGGGTCCATGGGCGCGTGAGGCGATGCTGTCAGGCATCTGTCCTGTTGCCCTCTACAGGCCCTTTCAGCCGCCGTTTCCGACCCCCATCTGTGACCTGTTGAAGGCCATGGCGGGGACCGAGATGATGACGACCAACGGCAACGATATGTCCAAACAGGGGACCGAAGAGAGAGCATGAAGATCACGATCGAACGGGGCGCACTCCTCAAGTCTCTCAATCACGTGCAATCAGTCGTCGAACGTCGCAACACCATTCCGATCCTTTCCAATGTGTTGATCCGCGCGGCAGATGGTCAGTTGAGCCTGACGGCGACGGACCTCGACATCGAGGTTGTGGAAGCGATTGACGCTGACGTCGCTCAACCGGGCGGCACCACGGCATCCGCCCACACGCTATACGACATTGTTCGCAAATTGCCCGACGGCGCGCAGGTTGAGCTTTCGACAGGCGCCGACGAAGGCCGCTTGCAACTCACCGCAGGTCGCTCGCGCTTTGCGCTGCAGGCGCTGCCGCAGGAAGATTTTCCCGCGATGGCCGCAGGGCAGTTGCCGCATCACTTCGATCTTCCGGCCGAGGCTATGCGCCGTCTGATCGACAAGACGCGCTTTGCCATTTCGACGGAAGAAACCCGCTATTATCTCAACGGTATCTATCTGCACGCGGTCGAGAACGGCAAGGTGAAGGCGCTCCGCGCTGTCGCCACCGACGGCCACCGTCTCGCACAGGTTGACCATGAATTGCCCGCAGGCGCTGCCGGCATGCCGGGCGTTATCGTGCCGCGCAAGACGGTCGTTGAATTGCAGAAACTTCTCGAAGGCGACGCGGGCTCGATTTCCGTCGGCGTCTCCGACACCAAGATCCGTTTTGAATTCGGCGGCGTGGTGCTGACATCGAAACTCATCGACGGCACTTTCCCCGACTATGGCCGCGTCATTCCCGAAGGCAATGACAAGATCCTGCAGGTGGACGGCAAACGCTTTGCCGAAGCCGTGGATCGCGTCTCGACCATTTCGACGGAAAAATCCCGTGCCGTGAAACTCAATCTCGACGACGGCAAGCTGACGCTCTCGGTGACAAACCCGGACAGCGGCAGCGCCACGGAAGAACTTTCGGTTTCCTATTCGAGCAGCCCCATCGAAATCGGTTTCAATGCGCGCTATCTGCTCGACATCACCGGCCAGCTCGACGGCGCGGAAGCGACCTTCGCGCTCGCCGACAGCGGCTCGCCGACTTTGGTGCGCGACGCCGATGATGACAAGGCGATCTATGTCCTCATGCCCATGCGGGTATGAGCGGACACTCTAGCGATCCAGGCTAACGATAAAGGCGCAATGTTTTGGCCCGAACGGGTGAATTGCTGGCTATTGATGGCGGTTCAGCCTCTGTGACAGGGGCGGCCTTCGCACGGCCTGCGGTCTCGCTGTCGCGCCTCGTCGTCACGGATTTTCGTTCCTATGCGCGCGCCGAACTCTTGCTCGACGGGCGGCCTGTGGTTTTCGTCGGCGACAATGGCGCAGGCAAAACCAATTTGCTTGAAGCCGTCTCGTTGCTCTCGCCCGGACGCGGTATGCGCGGTGTGCCCTTCGCCGAAGTCGCGCGAGATGTCGGTAACGGCGGCTGGGGCGTGGCGGCGACGCTTGAAACAGCGGACGGCCAAACGCGCATCGGCACGGGGCTGGAAGCAGGCGACAATTCCAAAGCGCGCACCCGCGCCGTGCGCATCGACGGCGAGCAAGCCTCAAGCGCCGGTGTGCTCGGTCAGCTCGCCCGCGTCATCTGGCTGACACCGGCGATGGATCGTTTGTTTGTCGAAGGCGCGTCCGAGCGCCGCCGGTTTTTTGACCGGCTGGTGATGGGGTTCGATCCAAGTCACGGCACACGCGTCAACGCCTATGACCGCGCCATGCGCGAGCGCAACCGCCTGCTGAGCGAAGATGCGCCGGACGCAAGCTGGCTCGCCGCGCTCGAAGAACAGATGGCAACCTATGGCGTCGCGGTGGCAGCGGCGCGCAACGACACATTGTTGAGATTGCGCGGCGCGATGCTGACAGCGGCGGACACGCATTTTCCCCGCGCCGACATCAGCATCGAAGGCACGCTGGAAGCCGCTCTCGCGCATGATGCTGCCGTTGACGTCGAAGTGAATTTCAAAGCGCGGCTCGCCGCCTCGCGTGGCCGCGATGCAGGCGCAGGCCGCACGCTTGAAGGGCCGCACCGCATCGACCTCGTGGTGCGCCACATGACGAAAGACCGCGAGGCGCGCGCCTGTTCGACTGGCGAACAGAAGGCGCTGCTCATCGGCATCATGTTGGCGAATGCGCGGCTTCTGGCAAGCGCGGGTCATCCGCCGCTGCTGCTGCTCGACGAGATCGCAGCGCACCTCGACGAAGAACGTCGCCATGCGCTCTTCGATGAAATTCTCGGTCTGAAGCTTCAGGCTTTCATGACGGGCACAGAGCCTGCTCTTTTCGACGGGCTCGGCAAACGCGCCCAGACATTTCACATCGCGCAAGGCGCGGTACAGCAAACCGGATAAGGACAAGATGATGCGTTTGGAAAAAGAAGAACCGACTTTGCCGAAGATCGATTTCAACCCCGTGGTTGAAGCGAGCCTCTTCAAGTCGCGCACGATCCTCATCACCGGCGAAATCAACGACAAGCTGGCGCGCGGCGTCACCGAACGTCTGCTGGCGATGGCGGCTGAAAACGACGATCCGATCACGCTCGTTATTTCTTCGCCCGGCGGCCATGTCGAAAGCGGCGACATGATCCATGACGTGGCGAAATTTGTGAAGCCGCGCGTGCGCGTGCTCGGCACGGGCTGGGTCGCGTCGGCGGGCGCGCTCATCTATGTGACAGCGGCCAAAGAAGATCGTTTCTGCCTGCCCAACACACGTTTCCTGCTGCATGAACCGCGCGGCGGCATCGGCGGCTCGGCGAGCGAAATCGACATTCAGGCCAAGCAGGTGCTCATCATGCGCGAACGCCTCAACCGCATTTTCGCTGAAGCCACCGGCCAGACCTACGAGAAGATTGTTGCCGACACACACCGCGATCATTGGCTGACGGCACAAGAAGCCGTGGCCTATGGCATCGCGGGCAAGATCATCCGCAACGCCGACGAGTTGAAGTAAGACGCGACACCGTCATGGCCGGATCAAGTCCGGCCATGACGACCGATTGATACAAACACCTATCGCACGACCCATTAGAAAGACCTGCCATGTCCGATAAACCCGAAGAGTATGACGCAGATTCGATCAAAGTCCTCAAAGGCCTTGATGCCGTGCGCAAACGTCCGGGCATGTATATCGGCGACACGGATGACGGTTCGGGCCTGCATCACATGGTCTATGAAGTCGTGGACAACGCCATCGACGAGGCGCTCGCCGGTCACGCTGACATCGTCAATGTGCGGTTGAACCCCGATGGGTCCGTGACGGTCAACGACAATGGTCGCGGCATCCCGACGGACATTCATAAGGGCGAAGGCGTCTCGGCGGCTGAAGTCATTATGACCCAGCTTCATGCGGGCGGTAAGTTCGACCAGAATTCCTACAAAGTCTCGGGCGGTCTCCACGGCGTCGGCGTCTCGGTGGTGAACGCGCTTTCCGATTGGCTTGAAATGCGCATCTGGCGCAATGGTCAGGAACATCAAATGCGTTTTGAGCATGGTGTGCCGATGGCACCGCTCAAGACGGTCGGCGAAGCAGGTGAAGTCGCCAACGGCAAGCCGCGTTCGGGCACGGAGATAACGTTTCATCCCTCCGCTCTGACCTTCACCAAAACGGATTTTGATTTCGGCACGCTCGAACATCGTCTGCGCGAATTGGCCTTCCTCAATTCCGGTGCGCGCATTGCACTGACCGACGCGCGTGGCGTGGAGCCGCGCACCGTCAACATGATGTACGAAGGGGGCTTGGCCGAATTCGTGCGTTATCTCGACCGTGCGAAAGCGCCGCTCATCAGTGCGCCGATTTATCTTAAGGCGGAGCGTGACGGTATCACCGTCGAACTCGCGACCTGGTGGAACGACAGCTATCACGAGAACATGCTGTGCTTCACCAACAACATTCCCCAGCGCGATGGCGGCACACATCTGGCGGGCTTCCGCGCGGCGCTGACCCGCGTCGTGAATAATTACGCAAGCGACACCGGCATCGCCAAGCGCGAGAAGGTGACGCTGACAGGTGACGACGCCCGCGAAGGCCTCACCTGCGTCTTGTCGGTGAAAGTGCCAGATCCGAAATTTTCTTCGCAAACCAAAGACAAACTTGTCTCGTCGGAAGTGCGCCCCGTTGTCGAGAGCCTCGTCAATGAAACACTGACCACATGGTTTGAAGAACACCCCTCCGACGCGCGCATCGTCGTCGGCAAAGTCGTGGAAGCGGCTGCCGCCCGCGAAGCCGCCCGCAAGGCACGCGAACTCACACGCCGCAAAGGCGCGCTCGATATTTCGAGCCTGCCCGGCAAGCTTGCCGATTGTCAGGAACGCGATCCGGCGAAATCCGAAATCTTCATCGTCGAAGGGGACAGCGCCGGCGGCTCAGCCAAACAGGCGCGTGACCGCTCCAATCAGGCCGTGCTGCCGCTCAGAGGTAAAATCCTCAACGTCGAGCGTGCGCGTTTCGACAAGATGCTTTCGTCCAATGAAATCGGCACGCTGATCACGGCGCTCGGCACGGGCATCGGGCGAGATGATTTCAACGTCGAGAAATTGCGCTACCACAAGATCATCATCATGACAGACGCCGACGTCGACGGCGCGCATATCAGAACCCTCTTGCTCACCTTCTTCTATCGTCAGATGCCGGAGATCATCGAACGCGGGCACCTCTATATTGCCCAGCCGCCGCTCTACAAAGTGCGTCGCGGCTCGTCGGAAACCTATCTGAAGGATGATCCGGCGCTCGAAGATTATCTCGTCTCGACCGGTCTTGAAGATATGGTGCTGACGCTCAACGATGGTCAGCAGCGTTCGGGTGAAGACCTGCGTGAAGTCGTCGAACGCGCCCGCGCGATCCGTACGATCCTGCGCGGGCTGCCGCCGAAATATCCGCATTTCGTTGTTGAACAGACGGCGATTGCCCGCGCGCTCAATCCGCGCGCGCTCGCCGAAGAGGCGCAAGCGACCGAAGCGGCAACCCGCATCGCCCAGCGCCTCGATATGCTGTCGGATGAAACCGAACGCGGTTGGGAAGGCCGTGTGACGGCGGAAGGCGGCTTGTCGTTTAGCCGCGATATGCGCGGTGTGGGCGAAGAAGTAACGATTGACGCGCCGCTGATCGACAGCGCCGATGCGCGCCGGTTGGACGCGCATTCGGAACATTTGCGCGAAATCTACCGCTACGCCGCAACGTTGCGCCGCAAGGATGAAGTGATTGAAATCCGCTCGCCCACACAATTGCTGGATGCGGTTTTCGCCGCTGGTTCCAAGGGCATCACCATGCAGCGCTATAAGGGCCTCGGCGAAATGAACCCCGAACAGCTTTGGGAGACGACGCTCGACCGCGAAGTGCGTTCGCTCCTGCAGGTGAGAGTGCGCGAATCTGACGAGGCGGACGACTTGTTCGTCAAGCTGATGGGCGACGTGGTGGAGCCCCGCCGCGACTTCATCCGCGA
>JAUSLL010000094.1 GCA_030649335.1 Parvibaculum sp.
AAAATGTTTTTGAAGCCACGCTTAGGCAAGCGCATATGAATCGGCATCTGACCGCCTTCATAGCCCTTGATCTCCACGCCCGAGCGCGAGGTTCGACCCTTCACACCACGACCACCGGTCATGCCTTTGGTGGAGCCGATACCACGACCAACGCGGATGCGCGGGCGGCGGGCGCCTTCATTGTCGATAATTTCGTTCAGTTTCATCGGAATGCCTCGCGAGCCTTAAGCTCAATAAAATTAAGCTTCATCCACAACGCGGATGAGATGGGCCACTTTTCTGATCATGCCACGAACAGCCGGAGTATCCTCCAGCGTCTTCGTACGGCGCATCTTGTTGAGACCCAGACCGACCAGTGTTTCGCGCTGATCGGGCTGCCGCCGAAGCGGGCTGCCGGTCTGCTGAACGGTCACTGTCTTGCCGCCGCTCTTTTTCGCTGACATTTGCCGATTCCTCTAATTCAAATCTTATTCAAGACCGGCATCTGCGGCGCCATCGGCACGACGACCGACAATGTCGGACACCTTCTTGCCGCGACGCGCTGCAACCATGCGCGGGCTCTGTTCATGCTTCAGCGCGTCGAACGTCGCACGCACCATGTTGTAGGGGTTCGACGAACCCAGCGACTTCGCCACCACGTCCTGAACGCCAAGCGTCTCGAACACAGCGCGCATCGGGCCACCGGCGATGATGCCGGTACCAGCAGGCGCCGCACGGAGCACAACGCGACCCGCGCCGTGACGACCGTCGATGTCGTGATGAAGTGTACGACCTTCGCGCAGCGGAACGCGGATCATCGCGCGCTTTGCACTTTCGGTTGCCTTACGGATGGCTTCCGGCACTTCGCGCGCCTTGCCATGACCAAAGCCAACGCGGCCCTTCTGGTCACCAACGACGACAAGCGCCGCAAAGCCGAAACGACGGCCACCCTTCACGACCTTGGCGACGCGATTGATGTGAACAAGCTTGTCCACAAATTCGCTATCGCGCTCTTCCCGGTCCCGGTCTCGTGATCTTTCGCGTGCCACA
>JAUSLL010000095.1 GCA_030649335.1 Parvibaculum sp.
CATGTTCGAGTGGTATGATTTTTTTGTCTATGGCGCGCTGGCTGCGACCTTCTCTAAACAGTTCTTCGCGGGCCTCAATGACACCTCGGCCTTTATTTTTGCGCTGCTGGTGTTTGCGGCGGGATTTGCCGTGCGCCCCTTTGGTGCTCTGGTCTTCGGGCGTCTCGGCGATCTTGTCGGGCGCAAATATACGTTTCTCGTTACGATCCTCATTATGGGCTTTTCCACATTTCTCGTCGGTTTGCTGCCGACATATGAAAGCGTGGGTATTCTGGCGCCCATTGCTCTTGTCATTTTGCGGATGGCACAAGGGCTTGCTATCGGCGGTGAGTATGGAGGTGCCGCGACCTATGTGGCTGAGCATGCACCACACGGGCGTCGCGGCGCTTATACGTCCTGGATTCAAATGACAGCGACGGCCGGATTGTTCCTGTCCCTCATCGTTATCATGGTGTGTCGTGCGTGGATTCCGGCGGAAGACTTTGAGGCCTGGGGCTGGCGTGTTCCGTTTCTGCTGTCAGTGGTGCTGCTCGGCGTATCGGTCTGGATTCGGCTGAAGCTCGACGAATCGCCTGCCTTCAAAAAAATGCAATCGGAAGGCAAAGGCTCGAAAGCGCCCTTGCGTGAAAGTTTTGCACGCTGGCCCAATCTCAAGATTGTACTTGTGGCACTGTTCGGTCTCTCGATGGGTGAAGCCGTCGTCTGGTACACAGGTCAGTTTTACGTCCTGATCTTTCTCACGCAGGTGCTGAATGTTGATGCTTTAACCGCAAGCATTCTGGTGGCCGGAGGTCTTGTGATCGGCACACCCTTCTTTGTGATTTTTGGGGCATTGTCCGACACGATTGGTCGCAAACCGATCATCATGGCGGGGTGCCTGCTTGCTGCACTCACCTATATGCCGATCTTTCAAGCGATTACGCATTATGCCAATCCTGCGCTTGAGCTTGCACAACTCAGCGCGCCGGTAAGCGTCGAAGCGGATCCCGACACCTGTTCGTTGCAGTTTAACCCTGTTGGTGTTGCCGCCTTCACCTCTCCTTGCGACGTGGCAAAGTCCGCGCTCGTTAAACGCGGTATTCCCTATGAGAATGTGAAAGGGTCAGGTACGGCCGCGGTAATCCATGTCGGCGGCGCGCGCATAACGTCTTATGACGCAAAAGCGGGCGATGCTGCGGAGCGAGCGGTGGTGTTTAACGCGGCGCTCAGTGAAGCGCTCGCTGAGGCGCGTTATCCGGCAGGAGCGCCGGAGGCTGATATCAATAAGCCCATGGTGATCCTGCTCATCGGCGTGCTGGTGATTTTCGGTGCTATGACTTACGGGCCGATAGCAGCCATGCTCGTCGAACTTTTCCCGACGCGCATCCGTTATTCGTCGCTGTCACTGCCTTATCATATCGGTAATGGCTGGTTTGGCGGCTTCATGCCGCCTGTTGCCTTCGCCATCATCGCGGCGACTGGCAGCATGTATGACGGGCTTTGGTATCCGATTATTATTGCGGGCATCTGTTTTGTCGTCGGCATCTTCTTTCTGCCGGAAACAAAAGATCGCGATATCCTCAAAGACTGAGGGTCAATCAGCCGGAGTGGTTGATGGCGTCGTCTCGTCGGGCTTGACCGCATAGCGTGTCAGCACGCCGACTTGCGCCATCGCAAAGACGATGGTGAGTGGCATGATGCCGAACAATTTAAAGTTGACCCAGAAATCGGTCGAGAAATTGCGCCATACGATTTCGTTGATGAGTGCGAGGAGCACGAAGAAAAAGCCCCAGCGCTTGGTAAGCACCATCCAGCCTTCGTCCGTGAGGTTGAAAGCGCCGTCGAACAGCTGTTTGAGCAAAGGCTTGCCAAAGAATGCCGCTCCGAGCAACCCGCTGGCAAAGAGCAGATTGACGAGCGTGGGTTTCAGCTTGATGAACATATCATCCTGCAGCCAGAGCGTCAGTGAGCCGAACACGAGTACGAAAACGCCGGTGACGAGCGGCATGGTAGGTACACGGCGGAACCGCACGTAGGACACAATGAGTGAGGCCGCGATTGCCACCATGAAGATGCCGGTCGCATAATATATGTTCTGCGCAGGTTCATTGCCGAACAGAACATGCGCGCGCGCGTTGGCGAGGAAGAAGACAACAAGCGGCCCGAGCTCAAGCGCCGTGCGCAGCCATTGCGGGCCGGATCTTTCTTTTGTCTTGTCTCTCATTTTTCTTCATTCGCTCCGGTGATGGCCCGGGCAAAAGCCTTGGCGTCAAAAGGTTGTAAATCGTCGATCTGTTCACCGATGCCGATCATGTGAACCGGCAGGCCAAAACGTTTGGCGATGGCAACGAGGATGCCTCCGCGTGCGGTGCCGTCGAGTTTTGTCATGACGATGCCTGTAACGCCTGCGACCTTGCCGAAAATATCGACCTGATTGATTGCGTTCTGGCCGGTGGTGGCATCGAGTACGAGAAGCGTCGCGTGCGGTGCGTCGGGGTCGAGCTTGCGAATGACGCGCAGCACTTTTTCGAGTTCCGCCATCAGGTCTGTCTTGTTCTGCAAGCGACCTGCGGTGTCGATGAGCAGGAGATCAGTTTTTTCCTCGCGCGCCCGCGCGAGTGCCTCGTAGGCTAATCCCGCCGCATCGCCGCCGATTTTGGTCGAGACAACCGGCACATTCAGGCGTTCGCCCCAGACTTTCAATTGCTCAACGGCGGCGGCACGGAATGTATCACCGGCGGCGAGCATGACGCTCTTGCCCTCGGCTTTAGCGCGCGCCGCAATTTTGGCTGCTGTTGTGGTTTTGCCTGCGCCATTGACGCCGACCATCAGAACGGTGAAGGGCTTGCGCGCAGCATCAATGGTGAAAGGCAGCGCGACAGGCGCAAGGACGGCGGCGATTTCATCGGCCACGATCCCGCGGATTTCTTCAGCCGTGACTTCCTTGTCGTGACGGCCCTTGCCGACAGCGGCGACAATGTCGGCGGCGGCTTCAAGTCCGAGGTCGGCTGTGATGAGCAGGTCTTCCAACTCGCCAAGCGTTGTGCGATCGAGCTTTTTCTTGGTGAAAATACCGGTGATACCGTCCGATATATTGCGCGAGGACCGCGTCAGCCCTTCTTTCATCCGCTGAAAAAGCGAACGCTTTTTTGCGGTGTCCGGCGATGACATATCTGTGGCGTCTGTCTCACTCATAAAGCTACGCGACCTTCAAACCTTGATCCATCATGGGTGGCGAGATGAACCGGCAGAATATCGCCCGCATTGTAACTTGCGCCCGAAAGTCGTACCGGCGTGAATTGATGTGTGCGACCGAGGTTTTCGCTTTCCATCAGCACGGGCTTGGTCTGGCCGAGCCCTGCATTGAGATGCGCAAACAAACGTTCGCTGCCTTTGGCACGCAGGCGCTCGGCACGCGACTTGATGAGCCCACGGTTGAGTTGCGGCATACGCGCGGCAGGTGTGCCGGGGCGGGGAGAATATGGAAAGACATGAAGCCATGTAAGGCCGCATTCGTCGGCAAGACGAAGCGTGTTTTCAAACATCTCGTCGGTCTCGGTTGGGAATCCGGCGATGAAATCGGCACCGAAGGCAATGTCGGGACGGAGCTTGCGCACGTCCTCGCAGAATTTGATTGAGTCTTCGCGCGCGTGGCGACGCTTCATGCGCTTCAAAATCATGTTGTCGCCGGATTGCAGCGACAAATGCAGATGCGGCATCAGGCGTTCTTCTTCCGCGATGAGGCGCATCAGCGCGTCGTCGGCTTCGATGGAATCAATCGACGAAATGCGCAGGCGCTGTAATTCTGGCACGAGTTTCAGAATGCGCGTCGCGAGATTGCCGAGGCTCGGTGTGCCGGGCAGGTCCGCACCATATGACGTGATGTCAACGCCGGTCAGTACCACTTCGCGGTAGCCGTTTTCGACAAGGACACGCACCTGGTTGACGATTTCGCCGGCAGGTACGCTGCGCGAATTGCCGCGACCAAAGGGGATGATGCAAAAGGTGCAGCGATGATCGCAGCCGTTCTGCACCTGCACGAATGCGCGCGCACGGCCTTCAAGCCCCTGCACGAGATGGCCTGCGGTCTCTGTCACCGACATGATGTCATTGACGCGGACGCGTTCATTGGTGTGGAGCGCCTGCGCAGGTTGCCAGCTGGCGGCACTCATCTTCTCGGCGTTGCCGAGCACGAGATCGACTTCCTGCATGGAAGAAAAATCATCGGGCGCGATCTGAGCGGCACAACCTGTGACGATGATGCGGGCGTCGGGATTTTCGCGCCGCGCCTTGCGGATCGATTGTTTGGCTTGACGCACGGCTTCATTGGTGACAGCGCAGGTGTTGAAAACAATCGCGCCTGTAAGGCCCGCCTTCTCGGCGTGGTCTTTCATTACTTCGGATTCGTAGGTATTGAGACGGCAACCGAACGTGACAATTTCGGTGGCCTTGCCCGTGCGTTCCTCGCTCATGCGAGTTCACCATTGAGGAAACGCTGGTCGAGGTTGCCTTCATAGTCGAGGGTCGCGGGGCCGGTCATATAGATGTGATTGTCGCTTTCGCGCCATTCCATCTGCAAGTCGCCGCCGGGCAGCGAGACAGTAATATTGCGTTCGGTCTTGCGACGACGGACGGCGGCAACAACAGTGGCGCAAGCGGCTGTGCCGCAAGCGAGTGTCAGGCCCGCTGCTCGCTCCCACACCTTGATGCGGATATGGGTGCGGTCGATGACTTGTGCGACCGAGATATTGGCGCGCTCTGGAAAAAGCGGATGGTTTTCAAGCATCGGCCCGATGCGGCCCAAGTCGATTGTGTCGAGATCGTCCACGAAAAAGATCGCGTGCGGATTGCCAACATTGACGACGGCGGGGGAGTGCATGAGCGGCGCACCGAGAGGGCCGACTTCGAGTTCGATGGCGCGGGTGTCCTGAAACTCTTCCGACAATGGAATTTCGTTCCACTTCAGGCGCGGCTCGCCCATGTCCACTGTGATGAGGGCATCGGCGCTGGCACTGGCGACAAGGTCGCCGCCCAATGTTTCGATGGTAACGGCGTCCTTGCCGGTTTCGTCGAGCAGGATCTGGCCAATGCAGCGCGTGGCATTGCCGCAAGCCTCGACGATGCCGCCGTCGGGATTGCGGATGCCCATGAAGACGTCGCCGCCGTGGCGCGCCTTTTCGATGGTGATGAACTGGTCGCAGCCGATGCCGGTCTCGCGGTTGGCGATGGCGCGGACAAGGCTTTCGTTCAAATTCAGCGCATGCGTCCGCAGGTCCAGCACGACGAAATCGTTGCCAAGGCCGTTCATCTTGCGAAAGGGGACGCCGCTCTCTGCCATGATGGCCGGTATATGGTCCTTTTTGCCGTGAATTTCCACTGGTTTGCGCGTTGTCGGGCTTTTGTCGCACGGCTACTGTGCCGCGCAACGCCTATCCGCGAAACCCGCCAGAAGGACATTATGACATGCAGACGCTTCTCCCGCTTGCTCAAGAGATCGCCGTATTGCTGAAAGCGCGGGGAGACACGGTGGCGGTGTCGGAATCGTCAACCGGCGGGCTGGTGTCTGCAGCCCTTTTGTCGGTGCCGGGCGCGTCGGCCTATTTCCTCGGCGGCGCGGTCGTTTACACCAAGAAGGCGCGTGAAGTGCTGATTGATCTTCCCGCCGAAAAGCTCATTGCAGCAGGGGCTCAGAAGCCTTTGAGCGAGGCTTTCGTGACGCTGCTCTCGGGTACTTTGCGGGATCAGTTTTCGTCCACTTGGGCGCTTGCTGAAATCGGCGCGACAGGGCCTGCGGGTAGCCGCTACGGCGATCCCGCCGGTACTGCCTGCCTTGCCATTGCAGGGCCTGACGGGCTTTCGCAGGCCGTCACGGTGAGCACCGGCGTGCTTGATGACCGCGAGGCCAATATGCGGGCCTTTGCCGCCGCAAGTCTCAGGCTTCTTCTTGAAAACCTGAAATAAATCAACCGTTTGCGGTTTTTGACGGTGTGATGTCCGAGCCTGGCGGCACCCAGCCCAGCGCCTCGACGAGGTCCTGCTGCATGCGGTTCAGTGTCTCGACTACTTTGACATTGGCTTTGTAGGCCTCGGCGGCCTGACGGAACTCGGTCACGCCTTGCAGCAGATCGTCTTCCGGTGCTGCGCCTGTGTCGTTGATAACCGCGGGGTTTTCGTTGTTCGAGGGCGCAGGCGCAAGGGTGCTTGCCGCGCGGGCTGTCACCCGTGAAATCGTGTCTGCCGCTTCGGCGGCGTTGGCGGAGGCTGTCTGCATTCCGCCGATGGCGATTGCAACAGCGTCAGTCATGGCTGGTTGACCTTCGATGCGCCGCTGCTGTCATAAGTCGGCAAGGCGGGGGTCGAGGCCGTGGTGGCCGCCGCCGTCTGTTTGATGGCTGACAGGGTGGCGCCGGACATATGCGGGCTTGGTGAGATGACCGCCGGTCCGAAATGGTCTTCCTTGCCACCTGCGGCCGGGCGCAGCGGGGCGTAGGCGGCGCCGGTGTTGGACTTATAAGAGGTGACAATTGACGCCGTTGGCGTCACAGGGCTTACGAGGTCGCTCATGTGGGAATCCTAGGGTACGCAACAATACAAAGAACGAAGCCCTACCCTGCCATAGGGGCTTTAAGGTCTTGTTATGAAATTGGGTCGCATTTTATTAACTAAAATGTAAATTAAGTTAATTACATCGGCCGAACCGCGGCTTATCGGGACTCCGGTTGACTTGTGGAGCCTTGCGGCCTAGTTTCCGCCGACTTTCGGGACATTTAACGCGCCCCGACCAGCCTCAGGCATAGCGCCGGGGTCAACATCCGCCGGCGATATTCGCTCGCGGGTGCGTTTTTGCTTTGGCGTTTGGTGCGCTTTTGACGATTGGGACTGACGGAACCGATGTTTGAGAACCTCACAGGTCGCCTGGGCGACGTCTTCGGAAAGCTCAGAGGGCGCGGCGCGCTCTCCGAAGCTGACGTTGACGACGCTTTGCGCGAAGTGCGACGTGCGCTTCTTGAAGCCGACGTTGCGCTGCCTGTGGTCAAGGAATTCATCGACCGTGTGAAGCCGCGCGCCATCGGTGCGGATGTTCTCAAATCCGTTACGCCGGGCCAGCAGGTCATCAAGATCGTCCATGACGAATTGATCGAGATGCTGGGTGGCACAGGCGACACGTCGCTGTCGCTGCAGGCGGCTCCTCCTGTCGCCATCATGATGATCGGCTTGCAGGGCTCGGGCAAAACAACATCGACCGCCAAGATCGCCAAACGCTTTGAAGCGCGCGACAAACGCCGCGTGCTGATGGCCTCGCTCGATACGCGCCGTCCGGCGGCGCAAGAGCAGTTAAAAATTCTCGGTGAGCAGACAGGCGTTGCGACGCTGCCGATCATCGCGGGCCAACAGCCCGTGCAGATCGCGCGCCGCGCCATTGAAGCGGCCAAGCTTGGCGGCTTCGATATTGTCATGCTCGACACAGCCGGTCGCATCCATGTGGATGAAGACCTGATGGCGGAAGTCGCGCAGGTGCGCGACGTTGCCAATCCGCATGAGACACTTCTCGTGGCCGACAGCCTGACCGGTCAGGACGCGGTCAATGTGGCGATGCAGTTCAAAGAACGCATCGGCATCACAGGTATCGTCCTGACACGGACGGATGGCGACGGGCGCGGCGGTGCGGCGCTTTCCATGCGTTCGGTCACGGGCGTGCCGATCAAATTGCTCGGCACCGGCGAAAAGCTCGATCAACTCGAAGATTTCCGCGCCGACCGCGTGGCGGGCCGCATTCTCGGCATGGGCGACGTGGTCAGCCTCGTCGAGAAAGCCGCAGAAACGATCGACGCTGACAAAGCGAATAAGATCGCGGCCAAAATGAAGAAGGGTCAGTTCGACCTTGATGACATGGCCGAACAGCTGGCGCAGATGAAGCGCATGGGCGGCATGAAGGGCGTGCTCGGCATGTTGCCCGGTATGGCCAAAGCCCAGACGGCAGCCGCCAGCGCCCACCTCGACGATAAAGTTGTGCGCCGTCAGGCCGCCATCATTTCGTCGATGACAAAGGCTGAGCGCCGTAACCCTGCTTTGCTGAACGCGAGCCGCAAACGCCGCGTGGCATCAGGCTCGGGCACAGAAGTGCAGGAAATTAATCGTCTGCTGAAATTGCATCGGCAGATGGCCGATATGATGAAGCAGATGGCTCGCCAGAAGGGCGGCGGCATGCTCGGCAAATTATTCGGTGCAGGCGGTGGCATGCCGGACCTGCCGCCGGAAGTGGCAAACAATCCCGAGGCGCTGAAAAACATGCTGCCCAAGGGTGGCTTGCCAAATGGTTTGCCCGGCGGTCTTCCGGGTCTGCCCGGATTGCCGGGTGCAGGGCGCGGCGGTTTTTCCGGCTTACCCGGATTGCCCGGCGGCAAGAAGAAATAGATTTCGAGATCCTGAGTTCAACACGTTCACCAAGTTCAAAAAGTTTCTGAATTTCACTGGAAGGTAGATACATATGTCGCTCAAAATCAGACTGGCCCGTGGCGGCGCGAAAAAGCGTCCCTATTACCGCATCGTGATCGCCGACACGCGTTCACCGCGCGATGGCCGCTTTATCGAAAAAATCGGTTCGTTCAATCCGCTCCTCCCCAAGGACCGTGCTGACCGCGTCGTGCTCGATCTCGAACGCGCCAAGCATTGGCTGTCGGTTGGCGCATTGCCGACAGACCGCGTTGCCCGTTTTCTCGATGACGCCGGTGTTGTGAAGCGCGTTCAGCCGAACAACCCGACACAGGGCAAGCCGAAAGCGAAAGCTCAGGAACGCCTTGAAGCTGCCCGTCTGGCCGCTGAAGAAGCTAAAGCTGCTGCCGAAGCGCCTGCTCCCGAAGCACCGGCTGCTGAAGAAGCTCCTGCCGCTGAAGAAACACCGGCCGAGGCGTAAGCCACGGACGCAGCTGTCATGTCGGAAGGTTCTGGTTCGCAAGAGGCGCGTGTCTGTCTGGGTGTCGTTGTCGGCGTCCATGGCGTGCGTGGCCTTGTGCGGGTGAAGCCCTTTACACAAGACCCGATGGCTGTTGCTGACTATGGTCCGGTCGAAACCAAAGACGGGGCGCGGCGGTTCAAGATTGCTGCGACCGGCGTTGCCAAGGGTGTCGTGATCTGTCGTTTCGACGGCATTTCCGACCGTGATGTGGCCGAAGCCTTGCGTGGCACAGAACTCTATGTGGCGCGTGCGGCTCTGCCCGATGTCGATGAGGATGAGGAAGGCTATTACCATGCCGACCTCATCGGTCTGGCGGCGGAGGGACCTGAGGGTCAGGTCTTCGGCCGTGTGACGGCGGTGCATAATTTCGGGGCGGGTGATCTTCTGGAGATCGTGCCGCCGGACGGGAGCCCAAGTTTTCTCGTCTCCTTCACGGACGAAAATGTGCCCGACGTCGACATCTCCGGCGGACGCCTGACACTGGTGCCGCCGGAAGGCACGTTCGGGGCCGATGAGGCCAAAGACGATAAGGGGGAGGCCGATGCGTGAGGCCTCGCCTGGCACCGGGTTCAAAGCCTCTGTGCTGACGCTTTTTCCGAAGATGTTTCCGGGCTCCCTCGGCCTTTCATTGGCTGGTCGGGCGCTCGAGACGGGTCTCTGGTCGCTTGAGGCGGTCGATATACGTGACTTTGCGAGCGACAAGCACCGCTCGGTGGACGACACGCCTTCGGGCGGCGGGGCGGGCATGGTGATGCGGGCCGATGTGGTGGCCAAGGCCGTTGATGCAGTGCATCAGGCAGGCAGGCCGCTGATCTATCTGTCGCCGAGGGGCAAGCCGTTGACGCAGGCCCGTGTAAGAGAATTGGCTGCAGGGCCCGGGGTGACGCTTCTTTGCGGGCGTTTCGAAGGACTCGACCAACGGGTGATCGAAGCCCGTGTTATGGAAGAAATTAGCCTGGGAGATTTCATCCTCTCAGGTGGCGAACCGGCAGCCTTGGCGCTGCTCGACGCCATCGTCCGGCTTCTGCCCGGTGTCATGGGCAAGGAGATTTCGGGCGAAGACGAGAGTTTTGAGGGCGGATTGCTTGAGTATCCGCACTACACGCGGCCTCAGGTCTTTGAAGGGCGCGAGATACCTGCGGTTCTCACATCCGGGGACCATGGGCGCATCAAAGCCTGGCGGCGTGCCGAGGCCGAAGAGGCAACGAAATCGAGACGGGCTGATCTCTGGGAAAAATTTCTCGCATTCAGCCGCAAAGACAGTCGCAAGTCCGACTGAAGTATGTTAGTGAAGCCCGCTTCCGGACGAGGTAACTCTCGCCAAGGTCCACAGGGACTATCCGGAGGCCTGCATATCCGAGGTTTAAGACATGAATATCATCGAACAGCTTGAGCAGGACCAGATTGTGGCCCTTACCACGGGTAAGGAAATTCCCGATTTCGCGCCCGGCGACACGCTGATCGTCAACGTCAAAGTTGTCGAAGGCGAGCGCTCGCGCGTCCAGGCCTATGAAGGCGTCTGCATCGCGCGCGCTGGCGGCGGCATCAATGCCAATTTCACGGTCCGCAAGATTTCATACGGCGAAGGCGTCGAACGCGTGTTCCCGCTTTATGGCCCGCTCGTTGACAGCATTAAGGTGCTTCGTCGTGGCCGTGTGCGCCGCGCGAAGCTTTATTACCTTCGTGGCCGTCGCGGCAAGTCAGCTCGTATCGTCGAGAAGCAGGACTTCAAGCGTCGCGCAACGCCCGGCGCGGCTTAAGGCCTTCTTCCGTTTCATACGGATCGAGACACCAAGAAGCGGGCGGGGCCTCAAGTCCCAGCCCGCTTTTTTGCTTTTTAGCCGTTCATAATGATTACATTTGCGATCTTCACGCCCGCGCCTTTTCTGAGCGCATCGGCGGGAACACAGGAGAGTGAAAATGGCTGCACCGCGCACCATGTACGACAAAATCTGGGATGCCCATCTGGTCGAAATGAAAGAGGACGGTACCGGGCTTCTCTACATCGACCGTCATCTCGTCCACGAAGTGACAAGCCCGCAGGCCTTTGAAGGTCTGCGCATGGCGGGCCGCACAGTGCACGCGCCGCAGAAGACGCTGGCCGTTGCCGATCACAATGTGCCCACCACCGACCGCTCCAAGGGCATCGAGGACGAAGAGAGCCGTATCCAGGTGCAGACGCTTGATGACAATGCCAAGTCGTTCGGCATTCAGTATCTTGAAATGGACGATAAGCGTCAGGGCATCGTGCATATCGTCGGGCCGGAGCAGGGCTTCACACTGCCGGGTACCACGATTGTTTGCGGTGACAGCCACACCTCCACGCATGGCGCCTTCGGCGCATTGGCCCACGGCATCGGCACGTCCGAAGTCGAGCATGTGCTGGCCACGCAAACACTCATTCAGGCTAAAGCCAAAAACCTGCGCATCAATGTCGTCGGCAAGGCGCCTGAAGGTTTCACCGCCAAAGACATCGCGCTCGCCATCATCGGCCATATCGGCACGGCGGGCGGCACTGGCTATGTCATCGAATATGCAGGCGAAGCAATCCGCGCGTTGTCGATGGAAGGCCGCATGACGGTCTGCAACATGACGATTGAAGCGGGCGCGCGCGCCGGTCTCATCGCGCCGGATGAAAAGACGGTTGCCTATTTCAAAGGCCGTCCAATGGCACCCTCAGGCGCGAATTGGGACAAGGCCGCGGCCTATTGGCTGACGCTGCCGTCTGACGAAGGCGCGCATTTCGACAAGGAAGTCGATCTCGACATTGCCAATCTGCCGCCAATGATCACTTGGGGTACAAGCCCTGAGAACGTCATCAAAATCACCGACCGCGTGCCTGATCCTTCCGTCGTTGCCGACGAAGGTAAGCGCAACGCGATGGAACGTTCGCTCGCCTATATGGGTCTCACCGCCGGTACACCGATCACGGATGTGAAAATCGATCGTGTCTTCATCGGTTCCTGCACCAATGGCCGCATCGAGGATTTGCGCGCTGCTGCCGCCGTCGCCAAGGGCCACAAGGTCGCGTCGACGGTGAACGCGATGGTCGTGCCGGGTTCTGGTCTTGTGAAAGAACAGGCGGAAGCTGAAGGCCTTGATAAAATTTTTGTCGAAGCCGGATTTGAGTGGCGTGAACCGGGCTGCTCGATGTGTCTTGCGATGAACGCCGACAAGCTCGCTCCGGGTGAGCGTTGCGCTTCGACATCAAACCGTAATTTCGAAGGCCGTCAGGGCCGTGGCGGGCGCACACATCTTGTCTCGCCGCAGATGGCTGCTGCTGCTGCCATTGCCGGCCACTTTGTTGACTTTCGTGAACTGAACTAAGGAGACGCCCGATGGATAAATTCAACAAACTCACGGGCGTTGCGGCACCGATGCCGCTGATCAATATCGACACCGATATGATCATCCCCAAGCAGTTCCTAAAGACGATCAAGCGTACGGGGTTGGGCAAGAACCTGTTTGATGAAATGCGCTATGATGACAAAGGCAATGAGATCGCTGATTTCGTGCTGAACAAGCCAGCTTACCGCAAGGCGCAGATCCTTGTGACCGGTGAGAACTTCGGCTGCGGTTCGTCGCGCGAGCACGCGCCTTGGGCGCTGGCTGATTTCGGCATCAAATGCGTGATCGCCGCTTCGTTCGCCGACATCTTTTACAACAACTGTTTCCAGAACGGCATTTTGCCGATCGTGTTGCCGCAGGCTGAAGTCGACAAGTTGATGGACGATGCCTCGCGAGGTCAGAATGCAGTCGTGACGATTGACCTTGAAGCGCAGGAAATTCGCGGGCCTGACGGCGGCGTCATCACATTCGATCTCGATCCGTTCCGCAAGCATTGCATGTTGGAAGGTCTCGACGGCGTCGGTCTTACAATGAAGAAAGAAGCCGAGATCGCTTCATTCGAAACGCGCCATGCGGCTGAACAGCCCTGGCTCTGATTTCTAGTATTTCGCAGAAGAAAAGTTCGAGACACATGACCAATAAGATTTTGATTGTCGCCGGTGACGGTATCGGCCCTGAGGTGATGGGTCAGGTTGAGCGCGTGATCGGCTGGTACAGCGACAAGCGCGGCTTTGATGTTGAGATCGACCGCGATCTCGTCGGCGGTTGCTGCTATGACGCGCATGGCGTCGCGGTGACCGACGCAACGATTGAGAAAGCCTTGGCAGCTGACGCCGTCTTCCTCGGCGCGGTGGGCGGACCCAAGTGGGATAACGTGCCTTACGAAGGCCGCCCCGAGGCAGGTCTTTTGCGTCTCCGTAAAGATCTCGAGCTTTTTGCCAATTTGCGTCCCGCCCTTTGCTTTGGCGCACTGGCAGATGCGTCTTCACTGAAGCGCGAGATTGTCGAAGGCCTCGACATTATGATCGTGCGCGAGCTCACCGGCGGCGTTTATTTTGGTGAACCCAAGATCATCGAAGACCTCGGCAATGGCGAGCGTCGTGGCATTGATACGCAGGTTTACACAACCAGCGAAATCCGCCGCATTGCGTCTGTTGCCTTTGAGCTTGCCCGCAAGCGCGACAACCGCGTCATGTCGGTTGAAAAGCGCAATGTGATGAAGTCCGGCGTGCTTTGGTACGAAGAAGTCATCAAACTTCACAAAGAGCAATATTCCGACGTGAAGCTCGAACATATGCTGGCCGACAATTGCGCCATGCAACTTGTGCGTAACCCCAAGCAGTTCGACGTTATCGTGACCGACAATCTTTTCGGCGACGTGTTGTCCGACATTGCCTCAATGCTGACAGGTTCGCTCGGCATGTTGCCATCGGCATCGCTTGGTGCGAAAGACGCGAGTGGCAAAGCGAAAGCCATGTACGAGCCCGTACACGGTTCCGCGCCCGATATTGCGGGCACAGGTGCTGCCAATCCGATTGCCTCGGTGCTCTCGTTTGCGATGGCGCTGCGCTACACATTTGATCGCGGTGCCTGCTCTGATCTTCTCGAAAAAGCTGTCGATAGCGTGCTCGCCAATGGTCTTCGCACCGGCGACATCATGCAGGCGGGCATGAAAAAAGTCGGC
Organism: Parvibaculum sp.; assembly: GCA_030649335.1. GTDB lineage: Bacteria > Pseudomonadota > Alphaproteobacteria > Parvibaculales > Parvibaculaceae > Parvibaculum. Next base: position 13,968 of record JAUSLL010000095.1, read on the forward strand.
ACAGTAGAAATGGGCGACGCCATTCTGGCGGAACTCAATCGTTTGAACGGCTAAAGCGTTTCCGTCAGGAGCTGAAATCTATGGGTTATAAAGTTGCCGTTGTCGGTGCCACAGGTAATGTGGGCCGCGAAATGCTCAACATTCTGGAAGAGCGTTTGTTTCCGGCTGACGAAGTAGTGGCGCTTGCGTCCCGCCGTAGTCAGGGTACGGAAGTGTCTTACGGTGACAAAATTCTCAAGGTGAAGGCGCTTGAGAATTATGATTTTAAAGGCACCGATATTTGTCTCATGTCGGCAGGCTCCAAGGTCGCCGAAGAATGGGCGGGCCGCATTGCCGCCGCCGGTTGTGTGATGATCGACAATTCATCGCGCTTCCGTATGGACCCCGATGTGCCGCTCATCGTGCCGGAAGTGAACGCAGCCGCGATTGCCGGTTACACCAAGAAGATGATTATCGCGAACCCCAATTGTTCGACCGCGCAGCTTGTTGTGGCGCTGAAGCCTTTGCATGATGTTGCGAAAATCAAACGCGTTGTTGTCTCGACCTATCAGTCGACGTCCGGTGCAGGCAAAGAAGGCATGGACGAGCTTTTTGAGCAGACCCGCGCCATCTATGTGAACGATCCCGTCGAGCGCCGGAAATTCACCAAGCAGATCGCTTTCAACGTCATTCCTCACATCGACGTCTTCATGGAAGACGGCTACACGAAAGAGGAATGGAAGATGGTGGTTGAGACGAAGAAAATTCTTGATCCAAAGATCAAGCTCACGGCCACTTGTGTGCGTGTGCCGGTTTTCGTCGGTCATGCGGAAGCTATCAATATCGAGTTCGAAAATCCGATCTCGGATGATGAAGCACGCGAAATTCTGCGTGAAGCACCGGGCTGCCTTGTTGTCGATAAACGCGAGGATGGTGGCTATGTGACGCCGCTCGAATGTGTCGGCGACTTTGCGACTTATATTAGCCGTATCCGTTCAGACCCGACCGTTGATAACGGCCTCGCGCTCTGGGTTGTCTCTGACAATCTGCGCAAAGGGGCGGCACTCAACGCAGTCCAGATCGCCGAAATTCTCGGCACGAAGTTCCTGAAGAAAGCCGCCTGATCTAACCGAAGGTAATCCCATGTCCGATATCATCGTCCGCCCGCGCCGCAGTGTTTTGTATATGCCGGGGTCGAACGCCCGGGCGATGGAGAAGGCGCGCGATATTGCAGCAGATGTGCTGATCCTTGATCTTGAGGATGCCGTCGCGCCCGACGCCAAGGAAGAGGCGCGTGCGCAGGTGATTGCGGCGGTTAATGCCGGCGGCTATGGCAAGCGCGAGATCTGCATTCGCGTCAATGGTCTCGATACGCCTTGGGGCATGGATGACATCAAAGCGGCGGTGGCGGCAAAGCCTGATGCGATCCTCGTGCCGAAAATCAATTCGGCATCTGATGTGAAGCGTGCGGACAAAGCTTTGTCGGACGCCGGAGCGCCTGCCTCGTTGCAACTCTGGTGCATGATCGAGACGCCGCTGGCGATCCTCAACATTCAGGCGATTGCGGCGGAAGCCTCCTCCACGCGTATGACGCTCTGGGTCATGGGCACCAATGATATCGCCAAGGAATTGCGCGCGGCCCACACAGCCGACCGTATGCCGATGCTCACCTCACTCGGTCTTTCGATCATTGCGGCACGTGCCTATGGGCTTGCTGCGCTTGATGGCGTTTACAATGACATCAAGAACGAAGAAGGCTTTGCGGCGATTTGCGAACAGGGCCGCGACATGGGCTTTGACGGTAAAACGCTCATTCACCCAAGTCAGGTCGCGCCCTGCAACACGATCTTTTCGCCCGATCCCGAAACGGTGGACTTCGCCCGCAAGACCATCGAAGCCTTTACGCTGCCGGAGAACAAAGGCAAGGGCGTCTTGAAGGTTGAAGGCCGCATGGTTGAAATTCTCCATGCCGAAATCGCCAAGCGCACGGTCGCGGTTGCGGACGCTATTGCGGAACTTGAAGCATGAGCAAAACCAACACGGGTAATTTCTTCGAAGATTTCAAAGTCGGTCAGGTCCTCACCCATGCGACGCCGCGCACGCTTAACGACGGTGACCGCGCGCTTTATCAGGCGCTGTTTGGTTCGCGCTTCTCACTGCAATCATCGGACGAAGTGGCGCGCGCGGCGGGCTATCCGCAATCGCCGGTTGACGATCTTCTCGCGTTTCATGTGGTCTTCGGCAAGACCGTTCCCGATGTGTCACTTAATGCGGTCGCCAATCTTGGCTATGCCGATTGCCGATTTTTGAAACCCGTCTATCCCGGCGACACGCTATCGACTGTGTCGAAGGTCATTGGTCTCAAAGAGAACTCCGACGGCGCGACAGGTGTTGTCTATGTGCGTTCTATCGGGCGCAATCAGCGCAGCGAGATCGTTCTCGAATATGTGCGCTGGGTAATGGTGCGCAAGCGCGACAAGGCTTCGCCTGCGCCTGTTACCGATGTGCCGGAATTACCCAAAGCCGTCAGCGTGGAATTTCTCGAGGCGCCGCAGGGGACCAATTTTGCGGGTTTTGACCTTGCGGCATCCGGCAGCGCTCATCTTTGGGATGACTATGCGGTTGGTGAAAAGGTCGACCATGTGGACGGTGTCACTATCGAAGAAGCCGAGCACATGATGGCGACGCGGCTCTATCAGAACACTGCCAAAGTGCATTTCAACCAGTTTACCGAAGGTCAGGGTCGTTTTGGTCGCCGGTTGATCTATGGCGGTCACGTGATCTCGCTTGCGCGTTCGCTTTCGTTCAACGGCTTGGGCAACGCGCAACTTATTGCCGCCGTTAACGGCGGACGTCATGTTGCGCCCTGCTTTGCCGGTGACACGATCTTTGCCTGGTCGGAAGTGATCGATCGTGCGGAAGTGAAGGGCCGCCGCGACATCGGCGCGCTGCGCCTGCGCACTATCGCCACCAAGAACCTGCCCTGCGAAAGCTTCCCCGGCGCGGTCGACAAAGGTTATGCCGATGGCGTTATTCTCGACCTCGACTATTGGGTGTTGATGCCGCGACGTTAGGACGAGACGAGCGCTGCTAAACTTGAGAACCGTTCTCAGGTCTGTTTTTTGCCAGCTTAGTTATTTGCCTTCACCGGCAACGCGCGATAAACAACATCTTCCATCCGCCCGTTGTATTCTCGGGAAACAAAGACATGGCTGCACCGCGACAGGTAGAGCGTCCGCTTTCGCCGCACCTCCAGATTTATCGCTTCACCATCACGATGGCGATGTCGATCATCCACCGCATTACAGGCATCGGCCTCTATATGGGCATGGCGCTGTTGGCATGGTGGCTCATTGCCGCCGCGACAGGGCCTGAGGCCTATGCCGTGTTCCTCGGCGTTGCCGACAGCATCATCGGCAAGATTATCCTCTTTGGTTTCACTTGGGCGCTCTGCAATCATTTGCTGAGCGGCATCCGTTATTTCTTCTGGGATGCGGCGCTGGCCTTTGAACTCAAGACCGCCGACGTCATCAGCTGGGGTGCTGCCATCGGCGGCATTGTGCTGACGGTTATCGTCTGGTTTGCGGCCATCGTCTTGCGCGGGGTGCTCTGATGTCGAACCAGGATATGCGCACACCCAAGGCTAAAATTCTGCATCTGGGTTCGGCCCGTTCGGGGACCAGCGATCATGTGGTGCAGCGCGCGACCGCGCTTGCCATCGCGCCGTTGTCAGTCTTCTTCATTGTGTCAGTGGTGGCGCTCGCGGGCGCCGAATATGACACCGCGCGGGCCTATCTCGGTCATCCGCTGGTTTCTATTCTCCTCATCGCATTGATCGGCGCGGTCGTTGTGCATATGCGCATCGGCGTGAAGATCACGATTGAGGATTACGTCCATTCGGAAGGGCTGAAGCATTACGTGCTTCTGGCTAATTCCTTCTTTTCTTACGGCATTGGTCTGGCCTGCATCTATGCAGTGCTCAAGATCAGCTTCGGTTCCTGATTTAACGCGTCGAGACAAGATCATGTCAGCATCGCAATCCTATACGTTCATCGAACACACCTTCGACGCCGTTGTCGTCGGCGCGGGTGGCGCGGGACTTCGCGCGACGCTGGGTTGCGTTGAAAAAGGCTTGAAGACAGCCAACATCACCAAAGTCTTCCCGACGCGCAGCCACACGGTCGCGGCGCAGGGCGGCATCTCTGCCTCGCTCGGCAATATGGGGCCGGATGACTGGCGCTGGCACATGTATGACACTGTCAAAGGGTCCGACTGGCTCGGTGATCAAGACGCGATTGAATATCTCTGCCGTCATGCGCCTGAAGCTGTTTACGAGCTTGAGCATTTCGGTGTGCCCTTCTCGCGCACCGAAGAAGGCAAAATCTATCAGCGCCCCTTCGGCGGCATGACGACAAATTTCGGTGAAGGCACTGCTCAGCGTACTTGCGCCGCCGCCGACCGTACAGGCCATGCGATCCTGCACACGCTTTACGGTCAGTCGCTGCGCCACAACGCTGATTTCTATATCGAATATTTCGCCATCGACCTCATCATGGACGAGAGCGGTGCCTGCCGAGGCGTCATCGCCATCGACATGGCGACGGGCGAGTTGCACCGCTTCCGCTCATCGCTGGTGATCCTAGCGACCGGTGGCTATGGGCGCGCTTATTTCTCGGCGACGTCCGCCCACACCTGCACGGGCGACGGCAATGCGATGGTCCTGCGCGCCGGTTTGCCGTTGCAGGACATGGAATTTGTGCAGTTCCATCCGACCGGTATTTACGGCTCAGGTTGCCTCATCACCGAAGGTTCGCGCGGCGAAGGCGGCTATCTCGTCAATTCCGAAGGCGAGCGGTTCATGGAACGCTATGCGCCGTCGGCCAAGGACCTTGCCTCGCGCGACGTTGTTTCGCGCGCTATGACGATCGAAATCCGCGAAGGCCGCGGTGTCGGTCCCGCCAAAGACCATATCTTCCTGCATCTTGATCATCTCGATCCGAAGATTTTGGCGGAACGTCTGCCCGGTATTTCTGAGTCAGCTCGTATTTTCGCAGGCGTTGACGTGACGCGTGAGCCGATCCCCGTGCTGCCGACCGTGCATTACAACATGGGCGGCATCCCGACGAATTATCACGGCGAAGTGCTGACGTTGAAAGACGGTAATCCCGACACGGTTGTGCCGGGCCTGATGGCCATCGGCGAAGCGGCTTGCGTGTCGGTGCACGGTGCCAATCGTCTGGGTTCCAATTCGTTGATCGATCTTGTTGTGTTCGGCCGTGCCGCCGGTCTCAAGGCTGCCGAACTTGTGAAGCCCGGCCAGCGCCAACCTGAACTTGCTAAAGACTCCGGCGATTATGCGCTCTCGCGCCTTGATCGTTTCCGCAATGCGTCAGGCTCAACGCCGACTTCGGTGCTGCGCGGCCAGATGCAGCGCGCCATGCAGGACGATGTGGCTGTGTTCCGTACAGGCGAAACACTCGAACAGGGTCGCAAACGCGTTGCCGAAGTCTTCGGCGGCATCAGCGATATCCGCGTGTCGGACCGGTCGCTGATCTGGAATTCAGATCTCATCGAAACGCTCGAATTCGACAATCTCATCGTGCAGGCCGTCGCCACCGTCGAAGGCGCTGTGGGTCGCAAGGAAAGCCGTGGCGCTCATGCGCGCGAAGATTTCCCTGATCGTGATGATGTCAATTGGATGAAGCACACTCTGTGCTGGGTTGATGGCGATACAGGTAAGCCGAGCGTCGATTATCGTCCGGTTCACACCTATACGATGTCGAGCGACATTGAGTACATCAAGCCAAAAGCGCGCGTGTATTGACGGGCAAAGGTTGAGACATGGTTCAGTTTAATCTGCCGAAAAATTCGAGGCCCGTTGAAGGCAAGACCTTCAAGGCTGAGGGCGCGTCCCGCGTCAAAAATTTCCGCGTCTATCGCTGGTCGCCGGATGACGACAAAAATCCGCGCATCGACACTTATGAGATCGATCTCGACAAGTGCGGGCCGATGGTGCTTGACGCACTCATCAAGATTAAAAACGAAGTCGATCAGACGCTGACGTTCCGCCGTTCGTGCCGCGAAGGCATTTGCGGTTCCTGCGCCATGAACATCGACGGCCAGAACACGCTTGCCTGCACCAAGGGCATCGACGAGTGCAAAGGCGACGTTAAAATCTATCCGCTGCCGAGCATGGGCGTCATCAAAGATCTTGTGCCCGACCTCACAGGCTTCTACGCGCAGCACGCATCCATCGAGCCCTGGCTCCAGACGAAGACGGCCGAGCCCGTTAAGGAATGGAAGCAGAGCCATGAGGACCGCGAAAAGCTCGACGGGCTTTACGAGTGTATTCTCTGCGCCTGCTGCACCACGTCCTGCCCGTCCTATTGGTGGAATGGCGACCGCTATCTCGGCCCCGCGACGTTGCTGCAGGCCTATCGTTGGCTTGCCGATAGCCGTGATGAAGCCAAGGGCGAACGTCTGGACAATCTTGAAGACCCGTTCCGGCTTTATCGTTGCCATACGATCATGAATTGCGCCAAGACCTGCCCCAAGGGTCTCAATCCGGCCAAGGCGATTGCCGAAATCAAAAAGATGATGGTCGAGCGTCAGGCTTGATTTCATTGTTACTGAAATTGGAAAGGGCTGCCTTGTTGAGGCGGCCCTTTTGTTTCAGGATTGTGTGATGAGCGCGTTTGAAAAATATCAGAGCCAATGCCATTGCGGCGCGGTGCGGTTTGAAGTCGAGACGACACATGATGTCGTTATTGATGACTGCAATTGTTCGGTCTGTGCCAAGACCGGTTATTTGCACCTGATTGTTCCGGCCTCGCGGTTTCGCTTTTTGCAAGGTGAAGACCAGCTCACCGCCTACACGTTCAATACGGGCGTGGCGAAGCATCTCTTTTGCAAGACCTGCGGTGTTAAACCGTTTTATGTGCCGCGTTCAAATCCCGATGGCTGGAGTGTCAATTTCCGTTGCCTCAACCGCGATGAATTCGGGCTGGTCGAGATCCGCCCCTTTGACGGCCAGAACTGGGAAGCCAATGGTGCGACCCTGAGTGACCTCAGTAAAGACTGATCGCTAATCGACGGTCACATATTCCGTTGAAGGCTTGCCGTGAGCGGCCAGAAACATCAGCGCGCTTTTCAAGTCCTCATATGACGTGAAGCGGCAATCGCTCTCTGCGTCCGCGATGTGAAAATCTTTAAGCGATTTGCCCTGCGCCTTTGCAAGATCACGGAAGTCTGAACAGACCGGCAGATAGGCAAACCAACTCGTGTCCGTTTGATGAAGCAATCCGTAGAGGGGTGACTTTGTCGGGTCTTCATTGCTTGCGACGCCGATAAAATATCCATCGCCAATGTCATCAAACAGGACGCGGAAGGGCTCGTCATCGCTGGGAGAGACGAGGTAGCCATTTTCAATGTGTTTCAGCGTTACAGTTTGCGGCCCGTCCTCTTTGCGCTTGCCATCACTGTCGAGCGCGAAGGCTGCAAGCTTTGTCCCGTCTGCCAGAGGCTGCTCGGCGTCGGCGGGTGAAAACAGCGGCTTGTCTGAGATGAAACAACCTGACAGCAAAAGCGTCGTGCTCGTCAGGATCAGCCATCGCATTATCGACATCTCTGTTGCCTCCTTTTGAAATGGAGTAGCAATGCTGCGCCAGCGTCTTTGATCAGGCAAATCAAATGTCAAAGAAAAGGCCCGCGCCCTGAGGAGGGGCGCGGGCCTTGGGATCGAGGGACAGGAGATAAGCCGGGGCCTGAGAAGGCTTAACGGGGCTCTGTCCTTACACAACTGAACGCATGTACTTACGCTCTGACTTTGCACCACGCCGCTTGCGCGACGTGACGAAAGATTAGTGGATGAAGTTGAATGTCTGGTGAACGGATGTTGCGGAATTCTAAAGTTTGTCGTTACGAATTTGTAACCTGAAAATCTTAAGAGCCGGATTTTGGCAGCTTTTCCGCGATGGTGCGGATGTGCATTTCGGCTTCACCTGTTGTGAGGCCGCGCAATATTTTGACAAAATCGAGGCAATAATCTTGTTTGAAGTGGAAATCGACTGCCACGCGGTCCTTCCACTCCTCGTAGAAAAAGAATTGGCCGGGGGCCATCGCATCTTCATAGAGCCAGTAGTTGAGGCAGCCTTCTTCAAGACGGGAGAGTTCGACCTGACGTTTCGAGATCGCGAAAAATGCGTCGCGGTTGCTATCGGCGATGGCCATGCGGCCGGTAATGATGATCATCGAAGCCTCCTCCGGAATTCAGGCAAAAGAAAACCCGCGCGCCGGATGAGGCGCGCGGGTCCAATTGTCGTATCTGCCGATTATTGGGCGGGTTCTTCCGCGCCGTCCTTCGACATTTCATCGGCGTTCGATTTCGACATATCGTCGGAACCGGCTTCGTCGACTGCGTCCGCTGCATCCGAGGCGGCGTCGCCCACGGCGTCAGCGGCGTCCGAAGCGGCGTCACCAACGGCTTCGGCAGCATCAGAAGCTGCGTCAGCGGCGTTGTCCATGGCGGTGGGTTCTTCAACCGGTGCGGCTTCGCTGGTGGCATCATCAGCAGGTGCCATTTCTTCAGCAGCCGGTGCCATGCCTTCAGGTGCAGCACCCTTGTCCATCATCTTCATGCCAAAGAAAATCACGCCGGCGATCACGATGACGGCGATTATGAGTTTTACGGTATTGGACATTGCAATTCCTCTTCCCCAGAATTCCCTAGCCGGTTTTGGCTTCGGGTCACTTGTTGTCTGACTGGCTTTTGACCAGCCGGGCTTGTGACCCAGCGGGTATGCATCGTCTCCCCGGCGAATCCGGGGCAACATTCGCAGATGCTAAAGCAACTGCGCCTTGCTGCCACGCGCAATCCTGTGGAAAACCTGCAAATTCTCACACATTAGGTGTTTGACACGGGGGCTGATTGCAAAAATGCAACGCTGTATGGCGTGATTGTGGCAATTGGCGAGTGCCAATCCTTGCCCCTGCAGGGGCTGACAGGCTAACTAATGCCAACAAAAAGCGCTCCCAGCAGCTTGGTCAGATCCGGCAGCGGCGGGAAAGCGCATCATAAACAGAGCGAGCGCGAGGACGGAATTCATGGTCAAGGAACTGACACATTTTATTGGTGGCGCCCATGTCAAAGGCAAGAGCGGGCGCTTTCTCGATGTGACCAACCCCAATACGGGCGAAGTGACTGCGCGGACGCCTCTGGCGAGCACGGATGAAATGCGTGCCGCGGTGGCCGTGGCGGCTAAAGCCTTCCCAGAATGGGCCGCGACCAATCCGCAGCGCCGCGCGCGCGTCATGTTCGAGTTTAAACGTCTTCTCGAAGCCAATATGAACGAGCTCGCGATGCTGCTGTCGCTTGAGCATGGCAAGGTGCTCGCGGACTCGCGCGGCGACGTACAGCGCGGTCTTGAGGTCATCGAATTTGCCTGCGGCATTCCGCATCTTCAAAAGGGCGAATTTACCGAAGGGGCGGGCCCCGGCATCGATATGTATTCCATGCGCCAGCCGCTCGGTGTTGTCGCCGGTATCACGCCTTTCAACTTTCCGGCCATGATCCCGATGTGGATGTTTGGCGTGGCGATCGCCTGCGGCAATACATTCATCTTGAAGCCGTCGGAAAAAGATCCCTCCGTGCCGATGCGTTTGGCCGAGCTTTTCCTTGAGGCGGGTGCGCCCGCCGGTGTGCTCAATGTCGTCAACGGCGACAAGGAAGCGGTCGATGCGATCCTCACCGATCCGACCGTACAGGCCGTGAGCTTCGTCGGCTCGTCCGACATCGCGCAATATATTTATGCGACGGGTGCTGCCAACGGCAAACGCGTGCAGGCCATGGGCGGCGCGAAGAACCACGCCATCATCATGCCGGACGCTGACATGGATCAGGTTGTGAACGATCTCATCGGTTCGGCCTATGGGTCGGCGGGCGAGCGTTGTATGGCGCTGCCGGTTGCCGTGCCTGTGGGCGAGGACACGGCCAACCGTCTCATCGAAAAACTCGTGCCGCGCGTGCAGGCCCTGAAGATCGGCACATCGACGGACCCTGAAAGTGATTACGGCCCGCTCGTCAGCCGTGCGCATATGGAGAAGGTGCGCAACTATATTGGCCTTGCGGTTGATGAGGGCGCGAAGCTCGTCGTCGATGGCCGCGATTTCAAGTTGCAGGGTTATGAAAACGGCTTCTTCCTCGGCGGGTGCCTCTTCGACAATGTGACACCCGATATGAAGACCTATCAGGAAGAAATCTTCGGCCCCGTGCTGCAGATCGTTCGCGCCAAGACGTTTGAAGAAGCCGCCGAGCTTCCCACCAAGCATCAGTATGGCAACGGCGTGGCGATTTTCACGCGTGACGGTGATGCGGCGCGCAGCTTTGCTTCGCGGGTGCAGGTCGGCATGGTCGGCATTAATGTGCCGATCCCTGTGCCGCTTGCCTATCACAGCTTTGGTGGCTGGAAGCGGTCGGCCTTCGGCGACACCAACCAGCACGGTACGGAAGGTGTGAAATTCTGGACCAAGGTGAAGACCGTCACATCGCGCTGGCCCACCGGCGTCAAGGAAGGCTCGTCCTTCGTTATCCCGACAATGGGATAGGTTTGCGGTTTCAAGGTATTAAAGTGGCGCTACCCAAGGGTGGCGCCATTTGCTTTTCTGCGTTGATCGTTTTTGCAAGATTGAACCACGAATATGGTGAGGTAGGGTGGTTGTGGATTTCCTCCGTCTCTCCATCTGAGTGTCGACGTGCATTGAATTTCACCGAGAAGAAGACATCCTATGACGCCGAACGGAACACAGCTTGATCTTGACGCTTACTTCAAACGCATCGGCTATTCGGGCTCGCGCACGCCGACACTGGAGACTTTGCGTGCGTTGCATTTTTCTCATGCGCTGGCCGTGCCGTTTGAAAACCTGACCGTGCTCGGCGGCGATCCGGTGCTGCTCGATATGGCGTCGGTGCAGGCGAAGATCGTTGGCAAAAATCGCGGCGGCTATTGCTTCGAGGTGAACGGGCTCTTTGCTGCCGTGTTACGCGCATTGGGATTTTCAGTGACAACGCTCATCGGCCGTGTGCGCTGGAAAGCGCCTGAAGAGACCGAAACCAATCGCTCGCATATGATGAGCCTTGTTGATCTGCCGGAAGGCCGGTTTCTGGCTGACATCGGATTTGGCGGCATCACCATGACGGGGCCTGTGCCTTTCGTGACAGATGAAGTGCTTGAGACGCCGCATGAGCCGCGCCGTTTTCTCGCCCGCGATGTGCAGGGGAGTGCGGGTTTCGAGTTGCAGGCGCTTCTCGGTGATACCTGGGCGCCCGTCTATCGTTTCACGTTGGAGCCCAACGGGCCGGTGGATTACGAGCAGGCCAATTGGCATACGTCTACGCATCCCGCTTCGATTTTTAAACAGTTCCTGATTGTCGGACGCCCGACGGCAACTGCCCGCAAGACCATTTTCAATACGAGCCTCACGATCCGCGGCCTTGACGGGAAGGCGGAGACACGCGAGCTCGGCAGCGTTGACGAAATTGCGGCGGCGCTTGCGGAACATTTCGATTTGCATCTGAGCGAAGACGAGAAAGCGCGGATGCTTGCCCCCTATTTCAAGAGCTGGCAAGCGATGCAAGCCAACGCAACGTAAACACACCTTTCTCAATTTCAGGGTGAACAGTGAGCGTTTTCAGGCTATGTGGATGAGGCGACTTCACGTCCCGCCTGCTGAGTTTGCCCGAATATGTCTGACGGCCCCGTCCATTTCTATCGCGCCAAGATTGCGTCCGGCGAGATCGCCGCAGACGCAGCGCAGGCGCGCGCCGTGCAGCGGCTTCAGCATTTGCATGAGGATCTGGCGGAATGGGTGCCGGGCAAGAAGGTCGGTGCTCTCTCGGTCTTTGGCATCGGCCGTGCGGTGACGCCGCCTGAAGGGCTTTACATCTGGGGCGGGGTGGGGCGCGGCAAGTCGATGCTGATGGACTTGTTTTTCGATCATGCGCCCGTCGCGCAGAAACGCCGCGTGCATTTCCATGCCTTCATGCAGGATTGCCACGAGCGCATTTTCAACTGGCGTCAGCGCGAGAAGGCGGGCGAGGTCAAAGGCGGCGATCCCATTCCGCCTGTTGCGGCCTCCATTGCGAAGGAAGCCGCGCTTCTTTGCTTTGATGAATTTCAGGTGCAGGACATTGCCGACGCCTCGATCCTCGGGCGGCTCTTCACGCAGCTTTTTGAACTTGGCGTTGTCGTTGTCGCAACATCGAATATTGCGCCCGATGATCTTTATGCCGGTGGGCTCAATCGCCAGCGTTTGCTGCCTTTCATCGCGCTCGTCAAATCGCGCATGGATGTGGTGCATCTCGACAGCGCGACGGACTACCGGCTTGACCGCATGTTGGGGCTGCCCGTTTATCACATGCCGTCCGGCGTCGTGGCGCGCGCTGCCATGGACGAAACTTTTTTGAGCCTCACGGATTTGCCGCGCGGCGAACCGCAGGTTCTGTCGCTCAAAGGTCGTGCGTTACATGTGCCGCAAGCCGCGCATGGTGTGGCGCGTTTCAGCTTCAATGATCTTTGTGCAAAGCCTTTGGGGGCCGCCGATTATCTCAAGATCGCGCAGTGTTTTCACACGGTGCTGATTGATGATGTGCCGGTGATGGGGCCGGAGAAACGCAATGAGGCTAAGCGTTTTGTGACGCTGATTGACGCGCTTTATGAAGGCAAGACCAAGCTCATCGTGTCGGCGGCCGCAAACCCGCTGGAGTTATATCCTGCGGGCGACGGCGCTTTTGCCTTTGAGCGCACGGTTTCGCGGCTCATGGAAATGCAAAGCGTCGATTATATGAATTTGCGCGCGGCCGATTAGATTATCGGGTGATCGCTCTATCAGTAGCCGGTGAAGCTTGTGGCTGTCGTCAAGGATGGCGCGGTGGCGCGGACAGGCGCGGCTTCGGCGAGTTTTGGTTCGGTCGGATTGCCGGCCCGGTCGCTGAGCTTCAAGTCATAGGAAAAAGACGGACTGTAATTGGCTGACAGCATGCCGAAGGAGAGCATGGGCGCGTCAATGGCGGCGTTCTGGCGGCGAGCGATTTCGAGCGAGAAATCGGCGGCGGCGCGACGGTCAACCGGTGCAAAGCCCAGAATATTCGGATCAAGATCGGCGGCGGCGGGCGTCTTTTCAATCAGCGCGACGCGGGCGTCGGATGTTTCGCAGAAGCTGCGGCCGTTGCGCAGAACATTTTCGAGAAGACTGCAATTATTGCCGGTGACGGCGGCGATGGCGGCCTGCGTGCCCGTCATGATGGCGGTACTGAGGCCCGCCAGCGAGAAGGTTTCGGGTGTCTGATGGTTTGAAACGGCGGGGCTTGAGCAACCGGCGAGTACCGCCATTGCAGCACCTGCCACCAAGCTGCGCGTCAACGTGCTTTTCAACATTTTAGCCATGTCATTACGCCCCACAAGCCAACTCAACACTGATACATGGCGCCCCCGCACCCCGACCAAAGGCCTGTATCAATATGGGAGCCTGCGCCTCATGGGCGTTTTCGTCAACCGAGAGCGCGAATGTTGGTTAATGCGACGAAGGGTAAGATTGCGATTCCGGCGGATTCGCGCTATGTCCGGCGCATATTTCATCCTGGCGTGCGCGGTGATGCCGCGCCCCTTCAACGACAGAGGCTTCTCACATGGCGCGGAAGAAAATCGCACTCATCGGCGGCGGACAGATCGGCGGCACGCTCGCCCTGCTCGCCGGTTTGAAAGAACTCGGCGACATCGTCGTGTTCGATATTGCTGAAGGTCTGCCGCAAGGCAAGGCGCTTGATCTGGCGCAGACGGCGCCGGTTGAGGGCTATAATTCCAAGCTTTCCGGTGCCAACGACTATAAGGGCATCAAGGGCGCCGATGTTGTCATCGTGACAGCCGGTGTGCCGCGCAAGCCCGGCATGAGCCGTGACGATCTGCTCGGCATCAACCTCAAGGTGATGAAGGCGGTCGGTGAAGGCATTGCCAAGCATGCGCCCAATGCTTTCGTGATCTGCATCACCAACCCGCTCGATGCGATGGTCTGGGCGCTGCGTCAGTTCTCGGGTCTGCCGCATCACAAGGTCGTCGGCATGGCCGGTGTTCTCGACAGCTCGCGGTTCCGTCATTTCCTGGCCGAAGAATTCAATGTTTCGGTCGAAGACGTGACAGCATTCGTGCTCGGCGGCCACGGCGACACAATGGTGCCGCTGCCGCGTTATTCAACTGTCGCAGGCATTCCTTTGCCTGACCTCATCAAGATGGGTTGGACGACAAAGGAAAAACTCGACGCGATCATCCAGCGCACACGCGATGGCGGCGCGGAAATCGTCGGTCTGCTGAAGACCGGTTCGGCCTTCTACGCACCTGCCGCTTCGGGCATCGCAATGGCCGAAGCCTATCTGGGTGACCAGAAGCGCGTCATGCCTTGCGCGGCTTATCTCAATGGTCAGTACGGCCAGAAGGACATTTACGTCGGTGTGCCGGTCGTGATCGGTGCCGGTGGCGTTGAGCGTGTTGTTGAGATCGAACTCAACGGTGCGGAAAAGAAAGCCTTCCAGAAGTCGGTCGATGCGGTGGCCGGTCTGGTGGCTGCCTGCAAGAAGATCGATCCGTCGGTCGGCAAGGGCGCTGCCAAGGCTGCCAAAAAGAAGTAAGGCGAGGCTCGGAATTCCGAGGCTTTTCCTGTCAGGTTTCGAGCTATTTCGAGCCTTTCCATGTCGAGGGTATCAAGCGGACGGGGTGCAAGCCCCGTCCGCCTTCTTTTGGGCCTATCCCCGTCATTTTTAATGCTTGTCATTAATAATGCAAAAGCCTAATAATCCACTCCTGAGGATTGCGGCAGGGTGGGTGTCACTAGTTATCCCCGGTTCTGCGCCAATTCCGAAAACAACAGGCCGGAGGTCGTCCGGCTCACGGGGGAGCGCATTATGGCGGGTCGGGGAATGAAGATTTTGGGCGGGCTCGTCGTGGCGGTCGCCGCTGTCGGCGTCATCGGCTATGGCGTTGTGATGAATGTGCCTGCTGTGCAGGACACGATCATGAAACGCACGATCGCCCAGCGACTGGCGACCAGTGGTCCGGCGGCACTGCTCGATGACGGGGCGCTGCATGTTTTTCTCTGCGGTACCGGTTCGCCCATGCCCGATATGACGCGGGCGAATGCCTGCTCGGCGATTATGGCGGGCGGTCATATGGTGATCATTGATACGGGGCCGGGTTCCTGGCGGCGGATTGCCGAGGCGCGTTTGCCCGCAGCAAAGATCGACACGATCCTGCTCACTCATCTGCACTCGGATCATATCGGCGACCTTGGTGAATTCGCGACCCAGAGCTGGATCGCGGGCCGCTCGACACCGCTCGACGTGAGGGGGCCGACGGCGCTGCCGGAACCTGCCGCCGATACTGACAGTCAAGGCAAGTCGTTTGGCACCTCAAGCACGGAAGATGTCGTGAAGGGTTTTGCGCTGGCCTATAATTCGGATGCAGCTTTTCGCATACTTCATCATGGTGCGGATCATCTGATCCCCGATGGTGCTGATATGGTGGGCCATAATATCGTGACGCCCGACTATAATGTGTTGCAGCCGGTCTATGAGCGCGATGGGTTGAAGATTTCAGCTTTCCTCGTCGATCACACGCCGATCAAACCGGCCTATGGCTACCGTGTCGAGTATAACGGCCGCGTTGCTGTCCTTAGCGGTGATACGGCAAAGACCGAAAGCGTCGAGCGGTTTTCCAAAGATGCTGATCTTCTCGTCCATGAGGCGCTGAACAAGGAAATGGTTCAGATGATCGTCAATGGTGTGACGACAAGCGGCAATCCGCGCCTCGGCGATATGGCCCATGACACGCTCGACTACCACGCCTCGCCGGTTGAGGCCGCCGAAATTGCCAATGCGGCAGGCGTGAAGCTGCTGGTCTATTCCCACGTCGTGCCGCCGCTGCCCAATGCGATTGCCGAACGCATGTTCATGCGGGGTGTTGATGCTGTGCAAGGCGATGCGGATGTCAAAATTGGATATGACGGGATGCTGATCACGATGCCGGCGGGCTCCGACAAGGTTGAGGTGTCGAAACTGCCTTGAGCACGATCTGATTTCAATTGAAACAGGCCCCTTGCCGGTGATGGCGCGAGGGGCCTTTTTTGTTTGGAGAAAAACCGTCGCTTATGCGTCTGAGGAACCGTCCACGGATAATTCGCTTTCGTCCATCGTCTCGCGCTGTTCTGCCCATGCCAATATGGCATCGAGCGCCGGACAGAGCGCCTGTCCCCAATCTGTCAGACAATATTCAACTTTGGGCGGTACCTGATGATGCACGATGCGGCGGATAATGCCGTCCTTTTCCATTTGTCGTAACTGCTGGATCAGCATTTTCTGCGAGACGGTCGGGATGGCGCGTTCGAGATCTGAGAACCTCAGCACTTTGCCGCCGAACAGATGAAAGAGGATCACAAGTTTCCAGCGACCCTCAACAATTTTAAGCGTTTGTTCGACGCTTTGTGCCGCTGTGGTCGGTGTCAGTTCGTCGCGCTTACTTATTAGTAAGTGCCTGACTTTTTCGTGCGTACTTGTCATCGGGTGAGCTTAGGCCCCATCTCCTATTTGTTCAATTCGCATCGCTTGACGTGGCGTATGTGATTCAAAAGGAGAGCTTAAATGACTATTGAATTGCCAAAGCAGATCGCGGCCTATTTTGCGGCAGATGCCGGGAAAAATAACATGGCGGCCGTCGCAGGTTGCTTTACGGAACATGCCGTCGTGAAGGACGAAGGACGCACTCACAAAGGCCGCGCTGCCATTCAGCAGTGGAAGGAGGAAAGTTCCACAGCCTATCAATATACGAGCACGCCCTTTGCCTCTGAAACCCGCGACGGGAAAATTACTATTACCAGCCATCTTGTCGGGAACTTCCCCGGTAGTCCGGTTGATCTTCGATATTTCTTCGAACTCGAAGGCGACAAGATCGCGGCGCTGGAGATCATCCCATGAGTTTTGATCTTGGTCTCAAAGGTCGTCGCGCGCTTGTGACCGGCGGCACGAAGGGTCTCGGAGCGGCTGTCGTTTCGGTATTGCGGGATGAAGGTGCACATGTTGTCGCCAGTGCGCGGACGGTTCCGGAAAGCTCCGGCGCGAATATTCATTTCGTGGCGGCTGATCTGGCGACAGCGCAGGGCTGCACGCGTTTGGCCGAAACGGTTTTGGAAAAGCTCGGCGGCGTCGACATTGTCGTGCATGTCCTTGGCGGTTCCAGCGCACCGGGAGGCGGCTACAGTGTGCTCGACGACAATGAATGGTCTAAGGCGCTGGATCAGAATTTGATGGCGGCTGTCCGGCTTGATCGCGCTTTGCTGCCTGTTCTGACCGAACAAGGCTCCGGCGTTGTCATTCACGTCACCTCGATCCAACGCGTATTGCCATTGCCGGAATCGACTACGGCCTATGCGGCGGCCAAGGCGGCGCTCTCGACCTATAGTAAGAGCCTGTCGAAGGAGGTGGCCCCTAAGGGCGTGCGGGTGGTGCGTGTCTCACCGGGCTGGATTGAAACTGAAAGTGCTGTCCATCTGGCCGAGCGGCTGGCCGAGGAAGCGGGCACCGACTATGAGGGCGGTAAGAAGATCATCATGCAGTCGCTGGGCGGTATTCCCATCGGGCGTCCGGCAAAGCCCGAGGAAGTGGCGGATCTAATCGCTTTTCTTGTGTCGGACCGGGCGGCGTCGATCACCGGCACTGAATATGTCATCGATGGAGGGACTGTGCCGACGGTGTGAGGCGTTTGATATTCGGGCCTCGTCCTTCGAGACGGCGCGATGGCGCCTCCTCAGGATGAGGATTTTTTGGTCGTTTAGGTTGGTTCCGAGGGCCTGATGCAATGTCTGCCCTCACCTGACGCCGCGTTCCCCTAGGGCTTTGAATTGCTGAGGTTTTTGTCAGTAATGAGGGTCGGTTTCACAGTGCCCATGCGGTGAACCCAGATTCAGCACTTTGCCATTGCATGGGGGACCGCGGGTGCTATAAACGGCCTTAACTGAAGTTCCTCAACCGAATCCATCGGGCGTGCCCTGCTTTCCGCACCCCGATCAGCCCGGAAATAGCGAATGAATATCCACGAATATCAGGCCAAGGCCGTGCTCGCGAAATATGGCGTGCCGGTTCCCCGCGGTGGTGCCGCTTTCAATGCCGACGATCTGGTCGCCGAAGCCAAAAAGCTCGGCGGCCCTGTTTATGTGGTGAAGGCGCAGATCCATGCGGGCGGCCGCGGCAAGGGCGGCGGCGTGAAAGTCGTGAAGTCCATTGAAGATGTGAAGGCCGAAGCCACACGGATGCTCGGTATGACGCTGGTCACACATCAGACCGGCCCCGCAGGCAAGCTCGTGCAGCGCGTCTATGTCGAAGAAGGTTCCGACATTAAACGCGAACTTTATCTCTCCATCGTTGTGGACCGCGAAACATCGCGCGTCTCCTTCATTGCCTCCACCGAAGGCGGCATGGACATTGAAGAAGTGGCTCATAAGACGCCGGAGAAAATTCTCTCGCTGTCGGTTGATCCGGCCGCTGGCATTCAGGCCCATCACGGCCGCACGATTGCCTATGCGCTGGGCCTCGAAGGCGATCAGGTGAAGCAGGGCGTCGCACTCATCACCAATCTCTATAATGCCTTTGTGACCGAAGACATGGCGATGCTCGAAATCAATCCGCTGGTTGTGACGGGTGAGGGCAATCTCATCTGTCTCGACGCGAAGGTCGGCTTCGATTCAAACGCGCTCTACCGCCACAAGGACATCGTGGCGCTGCGTGACCTCACGGAAGAAGACCCCGCTGAAGTCGAAGCGTCGAAATATGACCTCAACTACATCAAGCTCGACGGCCAGATCGGCTGCATGGTGAACGGTGCCGGACTTGCCATGGCGACGATGGACATCATCAAGCTTTATGGTTCGGCCCCTGCCAACGTCCTCGACGTGGGCGGCGGCGCGACTAAAGAGAAGGTGACGGAAGCCTTCAAGATCATTCTGTCGGACAAGAATGTCGAAGGCATTCTCGTCAATATCTTCGGCGGCATCATGCGTTGCGACATCATCGCCGAAGGCGTTGTCGCGGCGGCCAAAGAAGTGAAACTTTCCGTGCCGCTCGTTGTGCGCCTTGAAGGCACCAACGTCGATCTCGGCAAGAAGATTATGGCTGACTCAGGCCTTCCGATTATTTCCGCCGATAACCTCGCCGACGCGGCAGAGAAAATCGTCAAAGCCGTGAAGGAGGCCGCATAATGTCGGTTCTGGTTGGCAAGCATACAAAAGTCATCTGTCAGGGCTTTACCGGTAATCAGGGCACGTTCCATTCAGAGCAAGCGATTGCCTATGGCACGCAGATGGTTGGCGGCACGTCACCCGGCAAGGGCGGCACGACGCACCTGGGCCTCCCAGTTTTCAACACGGTCGGCGAAGCGGTTGAGCGCACGGGCGCGACAGCGTCAGCGATCTATGTACCGCCGCCGTTTGCGGCTGACGCGATCCTTGAAGCCATCGACGCGGGCATCGAGCTTGCCGTTTGCATCACCGAAGGCATTCCGGTGCTCGACATGGTGCGTGTGAAACGCGCGCTGCAGGGTTCCAAGACACGCCTTGTCGGTCCGAATTGCCCCGGCGTGATCACCCCCGGCGAATGCAAGATCGGCATTATGCCCGGCCACATTCACAAGCGCGGCTCGGTCGGCATTGTTTCGCGTTCGGGCACGCTGACTTACGAAGCGGTCGCTCAGACGACAGCGGCGGGCCTTGGCCAGACGACCTGCATCGGCATTGGCGGCGACCCCGTCAACGGCACGAACTTTATTGACTGCCTTGAGTTGTTTCTCGGAGACGACGAGACCACATCTATCATCATGATCGGTGAAATCGGCGGCTCGGCGGAAGAAGACGCAGCTGAATTCCTGAAGCGCTCGAAAGTGAAGAAGCCTGTTGTGGGCTTCATCGCCGGTGTGACCGCCCCTCCCGGCCGTCGCATGGGCCACGCGGGCGCGATCATTTCCGGCGGCAAAGGCGGCGCGGGCGACAAGATGGAAGCAATGAAGTCGGCGGGTATCCGCGTGGCAGATTCGCCTGCATCTTTGGGTACCACGCTGGTCGAGCTGCTCGCCGGTCGCTAAGTGAATTCCATTTGGGTGGGGTTGGCCCTTTGGGCGACCCCGCCTAAATGGCGAAAAGCTTGAATATTTGTCATCAAGGCGTGGCAAATAAACGGGCAAAATAAAGAACTTGTTGACCATGAGAGCGTAGGGTTTCTCGCGATTGGCAAGGGTTACGTGCCTGATGAACAAGGTGGCCTTCGGGATGAAGCCCGGAGCACCACCGTTGATAGGCTTATAGATATGAGCAATGAGCTGAGCGGGGGCAATGCCCGCGAACGTGCTGAGCAGACTTCCTTTTTGAGCGGTGCCAATGCCGCCTTTGTGGAAGAGCTCTATGCGCGCTATTCCGAAAATCCCAATTCCGTTGACGCTGAGTGGCAGGTCTTTTTTGGCAGCCTTGGCGATCCAAAGGAAGAAGTGCTGAAAGAGGCACAGGGAGCGTCATGGGAGCGGGCCGATTGGCCGGTTCATGCCAATGGCGAGCTGGTGAGTGCGCTGGACGGTAATTGGCCGGAACCGGACTCCAAAATCGGCGAGAAAATTTCAGCGCGTGGCGCCAAGGGTGGTGCATCGGAAGCGGAGATCAGAGCGGCGACGCTTGATTCTGTCCGTGCCCTGATGATGATCCGCGCCTATCGCATTCGCGGCCATCTCGATGCTGATATTGATCCGCTGCAGCTGCGTCCGAAATCACAACATCCTGAATTGCAGCCTGAATCCTACGGGTTCGGACCTGAGGATCTTGATCGTCCGATTTTCATCGACAATGTGCTGGGCTTGGAAACAGCCACCGTGCGCCAGATGCTCGATATTTTGCGCCGGACCTATTGCGGCACGATCGGCGTCGAGTTCATGCATATCGGCGACCCCGAAGAGAAAGCCTGGATTCAGGAACGTATCGAAGGGCCCGATAAAGAGGTTACTTTCACCGACATGGGACGCTTGGCGATTTTCGACAAGCTCATTGCGGCGGAAGGCTTTGAACGTTTTTCGGGCGTCAAATATATCGGCACCAAACGTTTCGGCCTTGATGGCGCGGAAGCGATGATCCCGGCGCTTGAGCAGATCATCAAACGCGGCGGCAATCTCGGCGTTAAAGAAGTTGTGCTCGGCATGGCGCATCGCGGGCGCTTGAACGTGCTCGTCAATGTGATGTCGAAGCCTTACCGCGCGATTTTCCATGAGTTCAAGGGTGGCTCGGCCAACCCCGAAGACGTGGATGGGTCGGGCGACGTCAAATATCACCTTGGTGCCTCGTCGGACCGCGAGTTCGACGGCAATAAGGTGCATCTGTCGCTGACCGCCAATCCCTCGCATCTTGAAATTGTTGATCCTGTGGTGCTGGGCAAAGCGCGCGCCAAGCAGGACCAGCTTCACGACGGGTCGCGCGGTTCGGTGATCCCGCTTCTCATTCACGGCGACGCGGCCTTTGCGGGCCAGGGCGTTGTGCCGGAATGTCTCGGCCTTTCGGGCCTTAAGGGCCACCGTACGGGCGGCTCGATCCATTTCATCATAAACAATCAGATCGGTTTCACGACGAGCCCGATTTTCTCGCGCTCGTCGCCCTATCCGTCTGACGTTGCCAAGATGGTGCAGGCGCCGATCTTCCATGTGAACGGCGATGATCCTGAAGCCGTTGTGCATGCAACAAAAATCGCGACCGAATTCCGTCAGCGTTTCAACAAGCCTGTTGTCGTTGATATGTTCTGCTATCGCCGCTTTGGCCACAATGAAAGCGACGAGCCGAGCTTCACGCAGCCGCTGATGTATAAAAAGATCCGCTCGCATCCGACGACGCTGGAAATTTACACCAAGCGCATTGTCGAGAGCGGGCTGCTGACGGCGGAAGATGCGCAGGCGCGCATTGACGCGTTCCGCAGTGAGCTTGAAGGCGAATATGAAGCCTCAAACAGCTTCCGCCCGAACAAGGCCGATTGGCTGGACGGGCGCTGGGCGGGGCTTGGCCGCGCCGAGGGCGAAGCACATCGCGGCGAGACGGGCGTTGATCTTAAAATCCTGAAAGACATCGGGACGAAGCTTGCGACCGTGCCGGAAGGCTTCAACATTCATAAGACCATCCAGCGGTTCATGGACAACCGCGCCAAGATGATCGAGACAGGCGAAGGCATCGACTGGGGCATGGCAGAGGCGCTGGCCTTTGGCACTTTGCTCAACGAAGGCTTCAAGGTGCGTCTGTCGGGTCAGGACAGTGAGCGCGGCACTTTCGTGCAGCGCCATTCGGTGCTGAACGATCAGGAAACCGAAGACCGCTATATTCCGCTCAATCATGTGAGCGACAGCAATGCGCAATATGAAGTCATCAACTCGATGCTGTCTGAAAACGCGGTGCTGGGGTTTGAATATGGCTATTCCCTTGCCGAGCCGAATGCGCTGACGCTTTGGGAAGCGCAATATGGCGACTTTGCCAATGGCGCGCAGGTGGTGGTCGATCAGTTCATCTCGTCGGGCGAGCGCAAATGGTTGCGCATGTGCGGTCTCGTGATGTTGCTGCCGCATGGCTATGAAGGCGCGGGACCGGAACATTCATCCGCCCGTCTTGAGCGTTATCTGCAGATGTGCGCGGAAGACAATATGCAGGTTGTGAACTGCACGACGCCGATGAATTATTTTCATGTGCTGCGCCGTCAGATGCACCGTAAATTCCGCAAGCCCCTCATCATCATGACGCCGAAGTCTTTGCTGCGTCACAAGCGCGTGCATTCCAAGATCGAAGAGTTTGGTCCCGACAGCACATTCCACCGCGTGCTGTGGGACGATGCGCAGATGCTCAAGGGCGAGAAGATCAAACTCGTCGCTGACGACAAGATCAAACGCGTCGTCATGTGCACGGGCAAGGTCTATTACGATCTTTACGAAGAACGCGAAAACCGCGAGATCAACGATGTGTATCTGATGCGCGTCGAGCAGCTTTATCCTTTCCCGGCGAAATCGCTGATGACGGAGCTTGCGCGCTTCAAGCAGGCCGAGATCGTCTGGTGTCAGGAAGAACCCAAGAACATGGGGGCCTGGCAATTCATGGAACCCAATATTGAATGGGTGCTGGATCAGGTCGGCGCACGTTATCGCCGCGCGAAATATGCCGGACGCCCGTCATCCGCAGCCACGGCTGTCGGGTTGATGAGCAAACATTTGCAGCAGCTCAACCAGCTTCTGGCTGATGCGCTGAAGGTCGATTGATTTTTCTCTGAAAGGCAAGATGAGCATGGCCACCGAAGTTAAAGTGCCGGCACTGGGTGAAAGCGTCACAGAGGCGACCGTCGCGCAATGGTTCAAAAAAGCGGGCGATCAGGTCAATGTTGACGAGCCGCTGGTGGAACTTGAAACCGATAAGGTGACGATCGAAGTGCCCGCACCAGCGTCGGGCGTTCTCTCCGAGGTGCTCGTTGAAAGCGGCACGACGGTCGAGATCGGTGCGATCCTCGCGATGATCGGCGAAGGTTCTGGCAAAGTGAGCGCGAAGCCCGCTGCCAAAAAGGAAGAACCGAAAAAGGCTGAAGCGCCTGCGCCCGCACCGGCCCCTGTTGCGGCCAAGCCTGCGGCGGTTCCGGCTGCTGCGGCGACGACGCAAGCGCCAGCCGTGCGCCGGATCGCGGAAGAAAATAATCTCGATGCTTCCAAGATTGACGGGACGGGCAAAGATGGTCGCGTGACGAAGGGCGATGCGCTGGCGGCAGCGTCCGCGCCTGCCGCTGCTCCCGCGGCACCGCTCGCCGTTCGCGCGCCCGTCGATAACGGCCCGCGCGAAGAACGCGTGAAGATGACGCGTTTGCGCAAGACGATTGCGACGCGTCTGAAGGAAGCACAGAACACAGCCGCGATGCTCACGACGTTCAATGAAGTTGATATGTCGGCGATCATGGCGCTGCGCAATGAATACAAAGCGATCTTTGAAAAGAAGCACGGCGTGCGCGTCGGCTTCATGGGTTTCTTCGTCAAGGCCTGCATTCAGGCACTGAAAGAAATTCCCGCCGTCAACGGCCTCATCGACGGCGAAGATATTGTCTACAAGAACTATTACAATATCGGCGTTGCGGTCGGCACCGAGAAGGGCCTCGTTGTGCCTGTGCTGAAAGATGCGCAGGACCTGTCGCTCGCCGGCATTGAAAAAGAGATCAATGACTACGGCAAGCGCGCGCGCGACGGGCAGCTCAAGCTCGAAGAATTGCAGGGCGGTACATTCACGATTTCGAATGGCGGCGTCTATGGTTCGCTGATGTCGACGCCCATTCTCAACGCGCCGCAGTCCGGCGTTTTGGGCATGCACAAGATTCAGGATCGCCCGATGGTTGTCGGCGGTCAGGTGGTGGTGCGTCCGATGATGTATCTGGCACTTTCCTATGATCACCGCATTGTCGATGGCAAGGACGCGGTGACCTTCCTCGTCCGCGTCAAGGAATCGCTTGAAGACCCGCAGCGTCTGTTGCTCGACCTTTAAGCCTCACACTCAAGTCCGGAGATATTCATGGCCGAACCTTTTGACCTCGTCGTAATCGGTGCGGGCCCCGGCGGCTATGAATGTGCGATCAAGGCGGCTCAGCTGGGCCTCAAAGTCGCTTGCGTTGAAAAGAACGAAACGCTGGGCGGCACCTGCCTTAATGTCGGTTGCATTCCATCGAAAGCGCTGCTGCATGCGTCGGAACTTTTCGACGAGGCGGGCCATGCGTTTGCGGGTATGGGTATTGAAATTCCCGCGCCGAAGATCAACGTCAAACAGCTCATCGCTTTCAAAGATGAAGCCGTTGAAGGCAATACCAAGGGCATCGAGTTCCTCTTCAAGAAGAACAAGATCGAATGGGTGAAGGGCCTCGGCGAGATTGTCGGCACGGGCAAGGTCAAAGTCGGCGAGCGCGTGCTTGAGACAAAGAACATCGTCATTGCGACGGGTTCGGATGTGGCCAAGCTGCCGGGCATCGAAATCGACGAGAAGACCATCGTGTCATCGACCGGCGCGTTGACGCTGGCGAAAGTGCCCGAACGTTTGCTCGTCATCGGCGGCGGCGTCATCGGGCTGGAGCTAGGTTCGGTGTGGGGACGGCTTGGCGCGAAAGTTCAGGTTGTCGAATTCCTTGATGCGATCCTGCCCGGCATGGATGGTGAGGTTGTCAAAAACTTCACGCGCATTCTGAAAAAGCAGGGCTTTGATTTCAAACTCGGCTCGAAAGTGACGAAGGTCGAAAAGACCAAGACGGGTTTGAAGGTTTCGGTCGAGCCTGCCAAGGGCGGCGATACGACGGTGCTTGAGGCCGACGTGGTGCTGGTGGCTGTGGGCCGCACGGCTTACACGGGCGGGCTGGGGCTTGAGACAGTGGGTGTTGCCACGGACAAGCGCGGACGCGTTGTCACGGACGGTTCGTTCAAAACAAATGTCGATGGCATCTACGCGGTCGGCGATGTGATCGCCGGTCCGATGCTGGCGCATAAGGCGATGGAAGAAGGCGTGGCGTTGGCTGAACGTCTCGCCGGTCACTATGGCGCGGTCAATTATGACGTCATTCCAGGTGTGGTTTACACCGCGCCGGAAGTCGCGAGCGTCGGCAAGACGGAAGAGCAGCTCAAGGAAGCGGGCGTTGAATATAACGTTGGCAAATTCCCCTTCACGGCGAACGGCCGCGCGAAGGCGAACAAGACCACCGAAGGCTTTGTGAAAATCATCGCGGACAAAACGACAGACCGCATTCTCGGTGTGCATATCATCGGTGCAAATGCGGGCGAGTTGATTCAGGAAGCGGTTGTGGCGATGGAATTTGCCGGATCGTCTGAAGATATCGCGCGCATGTGCTTTGCCCATCCGACGCTGTCGGAAGCGGTGAAGGAAGCGGCGCTGGCGGTGACGGGTTTGCCGATCCATATGTGAGTGCTGGGTTGCGCGCGTGCGTGACGGAAGACCCTCACCCAACCCTCTCCCAGCGGGAGAGGGCTTTTTAGGTGCTTACTTCGCGCGCGGATGCGCCTTGTCGTAGATGTCGAGGAGGCGTTGGCTGTCGACTTCGGTGTAGATCTGCGTGGTGGACAGGCTGGCGTGGCCCAAGAGTTCCTGAATGGTGCGGAGGTCACCGCCGCCTGCCAGCAGGTGCGTTGCGAAGCTGTGGCGCAGCGCGTGGGGGGTGACGCTGTCGGCCAGCCCCATGCGGCGGCGGAGGTGGGCGACGAGTTCGGAGACGGCGCGGGGGTTGAGGCGTGCGCCGCGGGTGCCGACGAAGAGGGGGTCTGTTGCCTCAAGACCGAAGGGGACGAGAGCGAGGTATTCCTCAACCGCATTGCGCGCGACGGCGAGAACGGGGACGAGGCGTTCCTTGTTTCCCTTACCGGTGATGCGCATGGTGGCGGGCAAAGGAGCCGCGCTGCGATTGAGGTTTAAACATTCCGCGATGCGCAACCCGCAGCCATAGAGCAGCGTGAGGATGGCGGCATTGCGGGCGGCAATCCACGGCGCATGGTCGAGTTCGTTTGTTTCGGCGATGAGGTTGATCGCGTTGGTGGCGGTCAAAGGTTTCGGGATGCCGTGCGGGACCTTCGGTGTGCGGAGTGCTTTGAGGGCGGCGGATGACGCGATGCCGTTGCGGTCGAGATAGCGGAAGAGTGAACGGATGGACGACAAGACGCGCGCGAGGCTGCGGCTCGACATATCTTCGCGGCGGCGCTTGGCGAGGTAGCTGCGGAAATCACGCAGGTGCAGATCGCGGATCGCCGCGATGTCGGCGGGGCCGCCGAGATGATCTGATAAAAATTCAAAGAAGTTCGCGACATCGCGGTGATAAGCGATGAGACTCAAAGCGGCTAAACGCTTTTCGCCGGTGAGGTGGCCGAACCAGTTGCGGATTTCACCCCGCAGGTCGGGCGCGGCCACGATGGAGGCCGCCGCTTCGTCCGGCGTCGGCGCGCGCGCGCCTGCTGAGATTATTTTTGCGGCGGCAGGTCGAGCCATAGGCGCACGCAACGCTCGACGATCCGGGCGAGAAATTCCAGAAGGTCGGCGGCTTGATCGGGGTGGAACTGTTCCATGTCGAGGCCGCCGAGCGCCAGCATGCCGGGCGGTGTGACGCGGCTGAATTCGAGACGCACGAGCGCTTCGGAATGGACGAGATCAGCGCGGTCGCCATAAAGACCTTCGCTGCCCTGCACATTGGAGACGAGACGATAGGGCATGGTGCCGCCCATCATGCGCGCGACGCCGCCGCTTTCAAGCAGGCGGATGCCGATGGTTTCGGCGCGATTGATCTGGCCCGTCGCTTCCATGCAGATGGTGGCGGAAGCGAGCCCCAACATGCGGGCAAGACCGTCGGGCAAAGTGATGAATTCGATGAGCGCGTCAAAGCTCGGCGCATCAAGCATGGCGAGCGCGGCGGCATGGACCTGCTCGCGCGCCAGCGAATTCAGCGACGAGGCTTCGATGAGATCGGACTGGATGTCGCGCAGCGTGCGGACCTGACGCTGCAATTTGGTGATGATGAACTGGCGCATATCGACGACATTTTCGCCGTCGTCCTGCTTGGGCAAAAGCTGTGCAAGAAGTTCGGCATCATGGAGAGCGAAATCGGGATTGAGCAGCAGGAAAGCGCGTACGTCCGCTCCGTCAAGGCTCGGGGTTGAGCGTTTGATCTGGGCGGCGTCTTGGCGGTCGTTGGACTCAATCATACTTACTGTCTCCGGTGGCTACCCGGACGCTTCTGGTCCGGCTTGGCAGCATCATCTCAGCAAACCACTTATAGAAGATAAAAGCAGTGTTTTGGATTGTCATGAATTCAGTGAAAGATTTGGAATTCAGAGAATTTTTTGACCCGTTTTCTTCCAATCGTTGAGGAATTGTTCAAGCCCGGCGTCTGTTAACGGATGCTTTGCCAAACCGCGCAGGACGGCGGGCGGCACGGTGGCGACATCCGCGCCGATCAGGGCGACTTCTTTAACGTGATTGGCGGTGCGGATGGAGGCCGCGAGAATTTCAGTTTCGAAACCATAATTATCGTAAATGGTGCGGATCTCTTCGATGAGTTCCATGCCGTCGAGATTGATGTCATCGAGGCGGCCGATGAAGGGCGAGATGAAGGTCGCGCCAGCCTTGGCGGCGAGCAGCGCCTGATTGGCCGAGAAGCAAAGCGTGACATTGACCATTGTGCCTTCGTCGGTCAGTGCCTTGCAGGCCTTGAGCCCGTCCCATGTGAGCGGCACTTTAACGGCGATATTGGGCGCGATCTTGGCGAGCTTGCGGCCTTCGGCCAGCATGGTCTCGACGTCGAGCGCGGTCACTTCGGCGCTGACGGGGCCTTCGACGATGCCGCAGATTTCGGTGACGACTTCGATGAAATCCCGTCCCGACTTGGCGATGAGCGAGGGATTGGTGGTGACGCCGTCAAGCATCCCCGTGGAGGCCAATTCCTTGATGTCGGCAATGTCGGCTGTATCGACGAAAAATTTCATGGTCGGATTTATCTCTATAATGCGGTGGTGAAAGCGGGCCTATGACAATCGTTTAAGGGCGAGAGTGCAATCGTTCTTTCGTTAACGCGGTGCTTTTGTTGGGGAGAACGTTTTATTGCACATGCGCGGAGGTTTCGCGGAAGGTGCGCACGAGCGCAAGTTAAGATGAGGAACTTGCTTTACGAGGCGTTACGCTATTGTTTCGATTCACTTTTGTCCGGTCTTCACTCTTTTTTCGCGTGAAACTTTTTGTCGTCCATGCCCGTTAACCCTTCGCCGCGTCGTGTTCGTGTGCTGGTGCCTTTGGCGCTGCCGGACCCGTATGACTATGCGTTGCCGGACGGGATGGAGGCGGGGCCGGGGGCTTTTGTTGTGGTGCCGCTGGGCGCGCAACGCTTGATCGGTGTTGTCTGGGGCGAAGGCGAAGGCGAGTTGGGGTTCGACCCGAAGCGCCTTAAAGCCGTGATCGAGGTGATGGACGCGCCGCCTATGAGCGATGTGTTGCGGCAGTTCATCGACTGGATGGCGCAATATACATTCAACACGCGCGGCCAAGTGTTGCGGCTCGCGATGCGCGCGCCTGCGGCGCTGGAGCCTCAGCGTTTGCGGGTGGCGTATCGGCTGACCGACAAGCGACCGCAGCGGATGACGCCGGCACGTGAACGTGTGGTGGAACATGTGGGCGACGGGTTCCTGCGCACGATCCGCGAGATTGCCGACGAGGCAGGCGTGTCCGACGGTGTGGTGCGCGGGCTGGTGGAGGCGGGTGCTTTGTCGCCTGTTGAAATGCCGGCGGATGCAGATTTTCCCGCGATTGAATTTGAAGCACACGGGCAAGCACTGTCGGACGAGCAACAGGCGGCGGCGGATATTTTGTCGGCGCGGGTGACGGCGAGAAAATATGCCGCCGTGTTGCTTGATGGCG
The DNA here is from genome assembly GCA_030649335.1 of Parvibaculum sp. GTDB lineage: Bacteria > Pseudomonadota > Alphaproteobacteria > Parvibaculales > Parvibaculaceae > Parvibaculum. The sequence goes on from JAUSLL010000095.1 coordinate 43,455, forward strand.
TAACGGGCTCGGGCAAGACGGAAGTTTATTTTGAAGCGGTGGCGGAGGCTTTGCGGGCTGGGCGGCAGGCATTGATCCTGTTGCCGGAGATTGCGCTGACCTCGCAGTTCCTGACGCGGTTTGAAGCGCGCTTCGGTGTGAAGCCTGCCGAATGGCATTCGGAACTTTCGACACGCGAGCGCGCGCGCGTCTGGCGCGGGATTGCGGAAGGTCGGGCGCGCGTTGTTGTCGGCGCGCGGTCGGCGTTGTTTTTGCCGTTTGCTGATTTGGGTCTCATCGTGGTCGATGAAGAACATGAAGCCGCCTTCAAGCAGGATGAAGGCGTCAATTATCATGCGCGCGATATGGCCGTGGTGCGCGCCTCGCTCGGGCAGTTTCCGATTGTGCTGAGTTCGGCGACGCCATCGCTGGAGACGGTCGTGAATGTGGAACAGGGGCGCTACGAGCGCGTGGCGCTGACGGAGCGGCATGGCGTGGCCGAGATGCCCGACATCAGCGCGATTGATATGCGCAGCGATCCGCCGGAGCGCGGGCAATGGCTGGCACCGAAACTCGTTGCGGAAATCACCAAAGCCTTTGCGGCGGGTGAGCAGTCGATGTTGTTTCTCAACCGGCGTGGTTATGCGCCGCTGACTTTGTGCCGGACCTGCGGGCACAGGATCGAATGTCCGCAATGCTCGGCGTGGTTGGTCGAGCATCGCTTCCGCAAGGAATTGGTCTGTCATCATTGCGGCTATGTGGCGCCGGTGCCTAAGGCTTGCCCGTCGTGTGAGGCGGAAGATTCGCTGGTGGCTTGCGGGCCGGGCGTGGAGCGGATTGCCGAGGAGGTCATCGCGCGGTTTCCAGAAGCCCGCGTCGCGGTATTGTCGAGCGATGCGCTGCGCGGGCCGCAGAGCCATGAGGATGCGTTTGGCGCGATCAGCGCGCGCGAGATCGACATCATCATCGGGACGCAGATTGTCGCCAAGGGGCATCATTTTCCCTGGCTTACGGTGGTGGGCGTGGTGGACGCGGACCTCGGGCTTGAGAATGGCGATCTGCGCGCCGCTGAACGCACGTTCCAGCTTTTGCAGCAGGTGGCGGGGCGGGCAGGGCGCGGCGAGCGGAGGGGTCGTGTTTATCTCCAGACCTATATGCCGGATCATTCGGTGATGCGGGCGCTGATGGCGGGCGACCGTGATGCGTTTCTGGCGCGTGAAGCTGAGGCACGCGAGCGCGTGAAGCTGCCGCCCTTCGGACGGTTGGCGGGTGTTGTTGTGTCGTCGGAAAATGCAGGGTTGGCGACAAGTTTTGCCCGCACTATGGCGCGGGGCGCACCGGCGGCCGACGACGTGGCCGTGCTCGGACCGGCACCTGCGCCGCTCGCCATGTTGCGCGGGCGGACGCGGCTCCGGTTTCTCGTCAAGGCGGGACGCAACGTCAATATTCAGGCCTATATGGAAGCCTGGCTCGGGCCGATGAAAGTGCCGGGCGCGGTCCGCGTTTCGGTGGATATTGATCCTTATAGTTTTCTCTGAGAGCCTGCTCCAAAAAGGAGTGAGTGATTTCAGCGACTTATGATTCTCTGTGATTTGCGAAGACCACGGAGGATCAGATGGCCTGGACTGAAATCACTCGCCGGCAGTATGAGCGGCGTTGCGCGCGTTACGCAAGCGATCTGACGGATGCGGAGTGGGCGCTGATCGAGGGCTTTCTGCCTGCGGCGCGCCGGCTCGGGCGGCCGCGCAAGACGAGCCTGCGAGAGGTCGTGAACGCGCTGTTGTACATCGCCTCGTCGGGTTGTGCGTGGCGGCTCCTGCCGAAGGAGTTTCCGCCGTTCTCGACGGTGCAGAAATACTTCTACCGCTGGCGCGACGAGGGCTTGCTCGAAAGGATTAGCCACGGCCTTGTCGCGGCTGCACGGGAGAAGGCCGGCCGCGAGGCGCAGCCGACCGCCGGCGTCATCGACAGCCAGAGCGTGAAGACGACGGAAAGCGGCGGCATTTGCGGCTTCGATGCAGGCAAGAAGATCAAGGGCCGGAAGCGCCACATCCTGACGGATACGCAGGGCTTCCTCCTCGCCGCGCTCGTTCACGCCGGCGACATTCAGGATCGCGACGGCGCGCCTGCCGTGCTCGCCGAAGCGCGCTTCCGCTTCCCGTGGATGCGCCATGTCTTCGCCGATGGCGGTTACGCTGGCGACAAACTCCGCCAGGGGCTGACGAACATCGGCGACTGGACCATCGAGATCATCAAGCGTTCCGACGCCGCAAAGGGCTTCCATGTCCTGCCGCGCCGTTGGGTCGTCGAGCGGACTTTCGCCTGGCTCGGACGATCACGCCGCCTCGCCAAAGATTGGGAGCGCACCATCGAAAGTGCTCTCGCCTGGCTCTTCATCGCTCACATCCGCATCCTCACGCGCAGACTCGCAAGGCTTTGATCTTCAAGGCATCTTTATGAGTCAGACTCTGAGGCAGAGGACGCGTCAGGGGCGTGTTTGCGGTCGAAATTATGGCCCAAAATGCCGCAGACCGGCCAATTCGCGGGCGGGGTTGTTGCGCTGCATGGCCCCGTGTGTTACCTAACGCGCGGCTTTGAGAGATGCGGCTTTGTGCACCCTCTTAGGGGCTAGAAAACGACAACGATTTCAAGTGGTTAGCATTACCGGTCTGGTGCCGGTGAGGCGATACCCACGAAACCTAAAGCGAGCCTCAATTTGGCATCCGATCATCACGTTTCTGGTATGGCTGGCCGCTACGCTACGGCGCTCTTTGAGCTTGCCGAAAGCGCGGGCAACCTTGACGCAACGGCAGGCGATCTCGCCACTATTGCCAAACTCATTCAGCAGAGCGACGACCTTCGTCGCCTTGTGCAAAGCCCCGTATTCGGCTCTGACGAGAAGGCGCGTGCTTTCGCTGCCGTGCTCGACAAAGCCGGGATTAAAGGGCTTGTCGCCAATTTCATCGGTCTGGTGATCCAGAACCGTCGTCTGTTCGCGCTGCCCGACATGATCGTCGGGTTCAATGGCCTGCTTGCCAAGAAGCGCGGAGAGGTTTCGGCCGATGTCACGTCCGCGCATCCTTTGTCGGATGCGCAGCTTCAAAGCCTGAAAGCGTCTCTCAAGACGGCAACAGGCCGCGATGTTCAAATCAATGCCAATGTTGATGCCTCGCTCCTCGGTGGGCTGGTCGTCAAGGTCGGGAGCCGGATGATCGATTCGTCCCTCAAGACCAAACTCACATCTCTCAAGCTCGCAATGAAAGAGGCCTCCTGATGGACATTCAGGCTGCGGAAATTTCTGCAATCCTCAAACAGCAGATCCAGGGTTTTGGCGCGGAAGCGCAAGTCTCTGAAATCGGCCAGGTGCTCTCCGTCGGTGACGGTATTGCCCGCGTCTATGGTCTCGACAACGTCCAGGCGGGCGAAATGGTCGAGTTCCCGGGCGGCGTGCGCGGCATGGCCCTGAACCTTGAAAGCGATAACGTCGGTATCGTTATTTTCGGTAACGACCGTGACATTAAAGAAGGCGATACGGTCAAACGTACCGGCTCCATCGTGGACGTGCCGGTCGGCAAGGGTCTCCTTGGTCGCGTTGTCGATCCGCTCGGCAATCCCATCGACGGCAAGGGCCCGATCGTTTCGGACGAACGCCGCCGCGTGGACGTGAAAGCGCCCGGCATCATCCCCCGCAAGTCGGTGCATGAGCCGATGCAGACGGGCCTGAAAGCCATTGATGCTCTGATCCCGATTGGCCGTGGCCAGCGCGAACTGATCATCGGTGACCGTCAGACCGGCAAGACCGCCATCGCCATCGACGCGATCCTCAACCAGAAGCCGCTCAACGCCGGTACAGACGAAGGTGCGAAGCTTTATTGCATCTATGTCGCCATCGGTCAGAAGCGCTCCACGGTTGCCCAGATCGTGAAGACGCTCGAAGAAAACGGCGCGTTGCAGTACACGATCATTGTGGCCGCCACCGCGTCTGAACCCGCACCGCTGCAGTTCCTGGCGCCTTTCGCCGGTTGCACGATGGGTGAATATTTCCGTGACAACGGCATGCACGGCCTCGTCGTTTATGACGATCTTTCCAAGCAGGCCGTGGCTTACCGCCAGATGTCGCTCCTTCTGCGCCGTCCGCCGGGACGTGAAGCCTATCCGGGTGACGTGTTCTATCTCCATTCCCGTCTGCTCGAACGCGCCGCCAAGCTCAATGATGAAAACGGTAAGGGCTCGCTTACAGCGCTTCCGATCATTGAAACGCAGGCCAACGACGTGTCGGCCTATATTCCGACAAACGTAATTTCGATCACCGACGGTCAGATCTTCCTTGAAACCGATCTGTTCTATCAGGGCATTCGTCCTGCCGTGAACGTCGGCCTGTCGGTGAGCCGCGTGGGTTCATCTGCTCAGATCAAGGCGATGAAGCAGGTTGCCGGTAAGATCAAGGGCGAGCTCGCCCAGTACCGCGAAATGGCCGCCTTTGCCCAGTTCGGTTCCGACCTTGATGCTGCCACTCAGCGCTTGCTGAACCGTGGTGCGCGCCTGACGGAACTGCTCAAGCAGAAGCAGTTCTCGCCGCTCAAGATCGAAGAGCAGGTTGTGGTGATTTATGCCGGTGTGAACGGCTATCTCGACAAGCTGCCCGTCTCCGATGTCGGTCGCTTCGAAGAAGAGTTCCTGCGCAACGTGCGTACGAGCCACGCTGAAATTCTCGATGCGATCCGCACCGAGAAGGCAGTGTCGGATGCGACTGAAGGCAAGCTCAAGGCGGCGGTGGAAGCCTTCGCCAAGGCCTTTGCCTGATCACCGGAAGCTGAAGCACAAACGAGACCAGGTAACAGCGAATGGCGAGCCTAAAAGACCTACGTAATCGCATTGCGAGCGTGAAATCGACGCAGAAAATCACCAAAGCCATGCAGATGGTGGCGGCGGCAAAACTGCGTCGCGCTCAGGAAGCCGCGGAAGCGGCGCGTCCCTATGCAACGCGCATGGACGGTGTGATGGCGAACCTTGCTTCGGGCATGGCGGGACGCGCAGGCGCACCGGCATTGCTCGCGGGTACAGGCAATGACCAGACGCATCTTGTGATCGTGGCGACAGCGGACCGCGGCCTTTGCGGCGGTTTCAACTCGTCGATTTCGCGTCTCGCGCGTGAGCATATCTATCAGCTCATCCGCGACGGCAAGACCGTGAAGATTGTCACTGTCGGTCGTAAGGGTCGCGATGCGTTGAAGCGTCTCTTCGGCGACAAATTCGTGAAGTCCTATGAGTTCTCGGGCATCCGTCAGGTCGGGTTTGCGCAGGCGGAAGATATTTCCAACTACGTGCTCTCTGAATTTGAAGCGGGTTCGTTCGATGTTGCGACGATCTTCTTTTCGAAGTTCGTCAATGTCGTGACGCAGATCCCGACAGCCCAGCAGCTGATCCCCGCGAGCCTTCCGGCCGCTGATGAAGCAACGGGCGTCGATCTCAACGGTGCTGTTTACGACTACGAGCCTGACGAAGACGAAATTCTGAAAGACCTGTTGCCGCGCAACCTGTCGATCCAGATTTTCAAGGCGCTGCTCGAAAACGTTGCTGGTGAATTCGGTGCGAAAATGTCGGCCATGGATAACGCCACGCGTAATGCCGGCGACATGATCAAGAAGCTGAACATCACCTACAACCGTTCACGTCAGGCGATGATCACCAAAGAATTGATCGAAATCATTTCGGGCGCTGAAGCCCTCTAAAGATACCGTCCCTGTTCACGGGAAGATTGAAGGAAATGCGATGAGCAAAGCAGTCGGAAAGATCGCCCAGGTAATTGGCGCCGTCGTGGACGTTGAGTTCCCCGACAACCTGCCCGCCATTCTGAACGCGCTGGAAACGACCAACAACGGTCAGCGTCTGGTGCTCGAAGTGGCGCAGCATCTGGGTGAGAACACAGTTCGCACCATCGCCATGGACACGACCGAAGGTCTGACACGTGGCGATGAAGTGCGCGACACGGGCACAGCGATCATGGTGCCGGTCGGTGAAGGCACATTGGGCCGCATCATCAACGTCATCGGCGAGCCGGTGGACGAAGCGGGCCCTGTGAAACACGACACGAAGCGCGAAATCCATCAGGACGCGCCGGCCTTTGTTGAACAGTCAACAGAAGCCGAAATGCTCGTCACGGGCATCAAGGTCGTCGATCTGCTCGCGCCTTATGCGCGTGGCGGTAAGATCGGTCTCTTCGGCGGCGCCGGCGTGGGCAAGACAGTGCTCATTCAGGAACTCATCAACAACATCGCGAAAGCCCACGGTGGTTACTCCGTGTTCGCCGGTGTCGGTGAGCGCACACGCGAAGGCAACGACCTTTATCACGAAATGATCGAGTCCGGGGTGAACAAGGACCCGCATGAGAACAACGGCGATTCGACCGGTTCGAAATGC
>JAUSLL010000098.1 GCA_030649335.1 Parvibaculum sp.
CGACGACAAGCGCCGCAAAGCCGAAACGACGGCCACCCTTCACGACCTTGGCGACGCGATTGATGTGAACAAGCTTGTCCACAAATTCGCTATCGCGCTCTTCCCGGTCCCGGTCTCGTGATCTTTCGCGTGCCACAGATATTTCCTCTTAAATAGAACGGGCCGGTTAGAAGTTCAGGCCGGCTTCACGGGCACCTTCAGCAAGCGCTTTAACGCGCCCGTGATAGATGTAGCCACCGCGATCGAACACAACGTCTTTGAAGCCCTTCTCGACCGCGCGTTGCGCGACGAGCTTGCCGACTTCCGATGCGCCATCGACGTTGCCGCCTTTGGCTGCAAAGCCTTCTTCCATGGAAGAAGCCGAAGCAACTGTCACGCCGTTCACATCGTCGATAACCTGCGCATAAATGTGCTTCGACGAACGATGAACCGACAGACGGAGGCGATCGTTTGCAGCTTTCGCAAGCTTCGTGCGATTTCGCTGCGTCCGGCGCTGAAGATGATTTTTGAGTTTGGTCATAGCCATTCGCCTTACTTCTTCTTGCCTTCCTTGCGGAAGATAAATTCGCCGGCGTAACGCACGCCTTTGCCCTTGTAGGGTTCCGGCTCACGATAGGAGCGGATTTCCGCTGCCACCTGGCCGACCTGCTGCTTGTCCATACCCGAGACCGAGATTTCGGTGGGCTTGCCCACTTTCACTTCGATACCGGCAGGGATTGCATAGAGAACTTCATGGCTGAAACCGAGGTTCAGCTGGAGGTTCTTGCCCTGCAGCGCGGCACGATAGCCAACGCCTGTGATTTCAAGGTTCTTCGTGAACCCGGTCGAGACACCTGTGATCAGGTTCTGGACCAGTGTCCGCGAAAGACCCCACATCGCGCGGCAACGCTGCGTATCTTCGCGCGGTGCCACCGTGATGCCGCCTTCACCTTGCGAAACGGTCACATCGTCAACGAGCGTCAACTTGAGCTCGCCTTTCGGACCCTTCACAGCCACTTCCTGGCCATTGATGGTCGCTGTGACCCCTTTGGCAATCTCGATGGGCTTCTTACCAATTCGCGACATGACAGTCTCTTTCCGTCGTCATCTATCTTAGTGTCGTCCATGCACGCATCTTAGAAGACGCGGCAGAGAACCTCACCACCAACATTTTTCTCACGTGCGGCGGCATCTGACATGATTCCCTTCGGCGTAGAAAGGATCGTGATGCCAAGGCCGTTATGCACGGTCGGGATCGTCTCGACGCCCGAATATACACGGCGGCCAGGTGTCGAGACACGTTCGATCAACTCAATGACCGGCTTGCCTTCGTTGTATTTCAGCTCGATTTCGAACTCGCTCTTGCCGTTCGGGAAATCAACCTTGGCATAGCCACGGATGAAACCTTCGTCGGCCAGCACGTCGAGCACCCAGCCACGCAGCTTGGAGGCAGGTGACACAACCTTGCTCTTACCACGCATTTGGGCATTACGGATGCGAGTGAGCATATCACCCAGTGGATCGGTCATCGTCATTTACGAATGCTCCTCACCAGCTCGACTTAACCATGCCGGGGATCTGACCACGGGATGCGAGATCCCGGAGCGCGATACGCGACATGCGAAGCTTGCGGTAATACGACTTGCTACGGCCAGTAAGCTCGCAGCGATTGTGAATACGGGTCTTCGACGAATTACGCGGAAGTTCCGACAGCTTCAACTGAGCGTTGAAACGTTCTTCGACCGGAATCTTGATGTCCGTCGTCATCGCCTTCAGCTTCGCGCGCTTAACAGCAAATTGTGCTGTGAGCTTGCGGCGCTTCAGATCTCTATTAATGGCGCTCTTCTTAGCCATCCAAACCTCCGTCGGGTCTTGCGGTATCGCAGACCACAGAAAACTTATTTAGCGAAAGGGAAATTGAACTCACGCAGCAATTCGCGCGCTTCGTCATCCGTTTTCGCCGTCGTGCAGACGATGATGTCCATGCCCCAGACCTGATCGACTTTGTCGTAATCAATTTCCGGGAACACGATGTGCTCTTTCAGACCCATGGCGTAGTTGCCACGACCATCAAAGCTCTTCGCATTCAGGCCGCGGAAATCTCGAACGCGCGGCAGTGCGATCGTGACCAGGCGGTCCATAAATTCATACATGCGATCCTTGCGAAGTGTGACCTTCACACCGACCGGCATACCTTCGCGCAGCTTGAACGTCGCAATCGACGTCTTGGCCTTTGTGATGACCGGCTTCTGGCCGGCAATCGCCTGAAGGTCTTCAAACGCGCTCTTGATCTTCTTGCTATCAGCAACGGCTTCGCCGATGCCCATGTTCAGAACGATCTTCTCAATCTGCGGCACCTGAATGGCATTCTTGTACTCCAGACGTTCCAGCAGAGCCGGACGAATGGTTTCAAGATACTGCACCTTCAAACGCGGAATGTAGCTAGCTTCAGCCATCGATCATCTCTCCCGATGCCTTGGCGACGCGGACTTTGCGGCCATCTTCCAGCATCTTGAACCCGACCCGCGACGGCTTGCCCGTCTTGGGATCCTGTATGGCGAGGTTCGACAAATTGATGCGAGCCTCACGCGAAACGATGCCACCTGTCGTCGTCTGCGACGGCTTGGTGTGACGTTTCATCATATTAACGCCCTGAACGAGCGCCCGGTTTTCCTTCGGGAAGACGGCGAGAACAGCGCCTTTCTTGCCCTTGTCTTTTCCGGTCAGAACGACAACTTTGTCGCCTTTTTTAATCTTCGCCGACATATCAAAGCACCTCCGGCGCGAGCGAAATAATCTTCATGTGGTTCTTCGCGCGCAGCTCACGTGTCACCGGCCCGAAGATACGCGTGCCGATCGGCTCGCCCTGTCCGTTGATGAGCACGGCCGCGTTGCCGTCAAAGCGGATCACGCTGCCATCGGCGCGGCGAATGTCTTTCGCTGTACGCACGACGACGGCTTTCATCACCTCGCCTTTTTTCACTTTGCCGCGCGGAATTGCTTCCTTGATGGTGACAACAATAATATCGCCCACCGACGCGTACTTCCGCTTGGAGCCACCGAGCACCTTGATACACATCACACGACGCGCACCGGAATTATCGGCAACCTGCAGGTTCGTCTCTTGCTGAATCATGACTTAATCCGCCTTGCTGGAATAAAACCTTCTAACCGTATCGGTCTCAGGCTTCGTCCCTAAACACTTCCCATTTTTTCAGCTTCGAGATCGGACGGCATTCGCGGATCTTCACGATGTCACCAATCTTCACCGAGTTCGCATCATCATGCGCGTGGTACTTTTTCGAGCTACGCACAATCTTTTTGAGCACGGGATCGGCAAAACGACGCTCAACCTTCACAACGATGGTCTTGTCGTTTTTGTCGCTGACCACGACGCCTTGCAGAATTCTTTTAGGCATTGTCTATCCTCAGCCTTTCGCCGTCGCGTCAACGCGCTGGCGCTGGATGGTTTTAATGCGCGCGATATCGCGGCGCACGGCCTTCATGCGCGAAGTCTTTTCCAACTGACCACTGGCACCCTGAAAGCGCAGGTTGAACTGCTCCTTCTTCAGCTTCAGGAGTTCGTCCTGCAGCTGGTCCGGTGTCTTGTCTTTCACGTCGCTGGCCTTCATGGCCTTACCCTTTCGTAGCGCCACCCAACGGGCGGCTTATTCTTTAAGCGTGTTCGCCGGGACGAACAACAAAACGTGTCTTGATCGGCAGTTTTGCCGCACCAAGCATGAGAGCCTCTTGCGCGATTTTCATCGGCACACCGTCCACTTCAAACATGATGCGACCCGGCTTAACGCGGGCTGCCCAGAATTCCGGCGTGCCCTT
>JAUSLL010000101.1 GCA_030649335.1 Parvibaculum sp.
ACGCCGAACTGCTTGCGCGTCTTGCAATATTCGACGGTGGCTTTGTTGAGCTCGCCCATGCAGCCGACAGCTTCGGCCGAAATGGCGGCAATCGCCTGATCGGTGATTTTTTCAACGAGCGGCAGACCTTTGCCTTCGGCACCGATCAATGCGTCGGCACCGACTTTGACGTTCTCGAATGTGATTTCGGAAGCGCGGCGACCGTCAACTGTCGGGTAGTCGCGGGTCGAGACACCGGCGGCGTTCTTGTCGACGATGAAGACCGAGACGCCATCGCGGTCACGCTGGCCGCCTGAGGTGCGGGCTGTGACGATGAGCTTCTGCGCCCAAGGTGCGCCGAGCACAACGGCCTTGTAACCGTTGATCGTGTAACCGGCGCCGTCTTTCTTGGCGGTGGTGACGAGATCGGCGAGGTTGTAGCGGCCCTGCGGTTCGGCATAGGCGAAAGCCCAGATGGTGGAACCATCAACGATGCCGGGAATGTGCGCGGCCTGCTGATCGGCGCTGCTGCCTTCACGCAGGAAGCCACCGGCGATCACAACGGTTTCGACATATGGTTCGACAACGAGGTTGCGGCCCATTTCTTCCAGAACGATCATGGTTTCGATGGCACCGCCGCCGAAGCCGCCCTGCTCTTCGCTGAACGGTGCGGCGAGCAGGCCCATCTCGGCGAACTGCGCCCAGACTTCTTTGCTCATACCGTCTGCCGATTTCACGATCTTGCGACGTGTGTCGAAGTCATATTTGGCAGCGAGCAAACCCTGCACCGAATTGCGCAACAGCGTCTGTTCCTCGGTGAACGAAAAATCCATGTGCTACCCTTCCCGTTATTTGGTCGCCGCAGCGACCGTCTTTGCTTGTTTCTGTGAGGTGCTTCAGCCCTTAAAGGCCGAGCACCATTTTTGCGATGATGTTGTGCTGGATCTCGTTGGAACCGCCATAAATCGAGGTCTTGCGCATATTGAAATAGTTCTGAGCCGCGCCGTTGGAATAAGCAGGTCCGGCAATAAAGTCGTTGCCTGCCATTTCGCCCATCGGCATTTCGACGGCAGCATAATTGCCAACGGCTTCCACGGCTAGCTCTGTAATGCGCTGCTGGATTTCCGTGCCTTTGATCTTGAGGATCGAGGCTTCGGGTCCGGGGCCTTTGCCTTTGCTCTCAGCGGCCAGCGTGCGCAGCTCGGTCACTTCGAGCGCCGAAAGATCGATTTCAAGCTCGGCGACCTTGCGGGCGAATTCGTCGGTCTTCATGAGCGGCTGGCCGTCCATCAGTTCGGCGTTGGCGATGCTCTTGAGGCGCTCAATGGCCTTTTTGGAGCGTGCCACGCCGGCGATGCCGGAGCGTTCGTTGCCGAGCAGGAACTTGGCGTAGGTCCAGCCTTTGTTTTCTTCACCGATGCGGTTTTCGACCGGCACGCGCACGTCTTCGAGGAAGACCTCGTTGACTTCGTGGGCACCGTCCATGGTGATGATCGGGCGGACCGTGATGCCCGGTGTCTTCATGTCGATCAGCAGGAAGGAAATGCCTTCCTGTGCCTTCACGTCGGCATTGGTGCGCACGAGGCAGAACATCCAGTCGGCATATTGCGCGAGCGTCGTCCATGTCTTGCTGCCGTTGACGACGTAGTGGTCGCCATCGAGCACGGCTTTGGTGCGGAGCGAGGCAAGGTCGGAACCGGCACCCGGCTCGGAATAGCCCTGGCACCACCAATCGTCAGCCGAGAGGATGCCCGGCAGGAAACGCTTTTTCTGTTCTTCGTTGCCATAGTTGAAGATCACGGGGCCGACCATCGACAGACAGAAGGGCAGCAGCGCCTGTGTTTCGGCGTGCGCGTTTTCTTCGTTCCAGATGAAGCGCTGTGTGATCGACCAGCCTGTACCGCCATATTCCACCGGCCAATGCGGCACGACCCAGCCTTTTTTGTAGAGGATGCGGTGCCACGTCAGGATGTCTTCCTTCGTCATTTCGCCACGCGTGCGCTTTGACTTCAGGTCCTTGGGGTAATTGTCGGCAATGAAAGTGCGGACTTCATCGCGGAACGCCATTTCTTCGGGCGTAAAGCTCATATCCATGGGGTGACCTCCAAATCGGCAGGCCGGTGCGCCGGGGAGAGCGCATTGGCCAAAGCCTCGAAAAATTCATGACGCCGCCGGGACGTCCGCATATTTATACGGTCTGGGGCGACGAGTGGTTTTGGACAATTTAGCCGGAGGCCCGCCGCTGCGGGTCTCGGTTCATCCTATTTTGGGCGTGATATTAGCCACGATGCGTCATGTTGCAAGGCTGATGGGGGGCGAAGAATGAACGGCCCCCTGTACGCTCATGGACCGGCAAGGTCTCAGAGCGAATTGACGTAGGCAACGAGGCTGGCGCGCTCGGTGGCGCTGAGGGCTTTGAAACGCTCGCGGGACGCCTCGCCTTCGCCGCCGTGCCACAGAATGGCTTCGGCGACACCACGGGCGCGGCCATCATGCAGCAGGCGATCATGGTCGTTGACCTGCGGGATGAGGCCGATGCCCCAGAGCGGCGGCGTGCGCCATTCGGTGCCTGTGGCTTCAAAATCCGGCCTGTTGTCGGCCAGTTCCGGCCCCATGTCGTGCAGCAGCAGGTCGGTAAAGGGATGGATCGTCTGGTTGGCCAGACTGATCGGGTCGGCCATGTGGCCTGTCACCAGTGTCGGCGTGTGGCAGGACGCGCAACCCGACGCGGCAAAGAGTTTCTCGCCTGCGAGCACAGTCGGGTCCGTCGGTGTGCGGCGCGCGGGCACGGCCAGCGTGCGGCTGTAGAAGACAAGTTTCTGCAAAAACTTGTCGGAGATTTCCGGCTCGCCGCCATCGGGCGCGGCGGCGCAGGCGGTTTGCGGACCCATGCAATTCTGACCCGGATGCACGCTTGTCGAGAGGCCGATGTCGCCGAAGGCGGCGCCTGTGTCCTGCGCTATGATGCTCGGCTGATTGGCCTTCCAGCCGAAGCGACCTAGCTCCAGCTTGCCGGTGACGGGATCGGGCACCCAATTCGGGCGACCGGAAATGCCGTCGCCATCGGCGTCGCCAGGGTCGGCAAGCTTCAGAATGTCGTTGGCGTAAACAGCTTCGAGAAGGCCGAGGCCGTAGACCTGATTGGCGACGCGCGGCGACATCATCAGATCATCGCCAAAGGGGCCGAAGGCCGGATCGGTGAGCGTGAATGTGGGCTTCAACAGTTCGTAGGAGGAACCATCGGCATAGGTGCCGGTGACACTCGCCCATGTGACATTGACCTTAGCTTCGGCAGGCACACCGAGGATCGCGTTGTCATTGATCTGGTCACCATAGGCGGGATGTGGCTTCGGTCCGCCATTGGCGTCCTTGCCCGGCACGGAAACGCGCACGAGCATGCTGTCGAAACTGGTTTCGCTGGCAAGCGGCGGGCGGCCCCGACCGTCGCGCGTGTGACAGCCCGAGCACGAGACGCGGTTGAACACCGGACCCAAGCCGTCGAAACTTTTCACCGAACCCGGCGCGGTCGTCCAATTGGTGTTGAAGAGGCGATTGCCGAAGGCAAAGACGCGACGCTCGGCCGCCGACAAGGGACCGGCATCTGCGAAGGCATTGCGGTTGCCGAGTTCGGTCGTGTAGCGGCCGCCGGGTGGCGAGGCGGGATCAGGCATGACCACAGGCGCAACCGCCGGCAAGCGCGAAGACCCGCCCGCTATCTGCGCAACGCAACCTCCCGCTATGACGATTGCCGAGGCAATCGCGGCATAGACCAGCGGCGAGGATATTCTGTTGATCAACTCACTCTTACTCCGGCGCTCCGACGTTGGCGCCCTACTCTGTCGCCACCGCAATCGTCAGGCCGAGGGCCTTGCCGACTTCGACCAGCAATTTGCTTTCGCTCGCAAGATTGGCAACGGCTGCCTCCATCTTGGCGCGACCGGCGCTGCCTTCGGGGCTGCCCAGAATGCGATCAACGGGTGCGGGGATGGCGGCCAGAGAGGCACTTGTCTTGCGCACCTGCGCCGACACACGCTTTTCGAGCGCGGGATCGACACGCGCGACGAGAGCCTGCAGGCCTGTGCCCTTCCATTCACCAAGCTCGCCGAACCAGATGTTGGCAATGCTCTGCTGGTTGGCGGCAAATGCCAGATGCGAGGTGTCGCTGAAGCAGGATGTTTCGTCTTCCTGATCGCCTGAATCAAGCGCCACGCTCATGCGTTCGGATGACAGCTCGAAGCCCGCCAGCGTTGCCATGCCGGTGATGATGCGACCAAGTGCGTCACGCTGATCAAGCGCTGTGAACTGATGCACGAAGACCTTGCCGTTGCGCACGTCCCACTGGGCCGTGAGCCAGAGAAGATCATCGACAATACCGTTGGTGACCGTTGAGAGATAAAGACGGCGGCGTTCCTTGATCGGGTCGCCTGCCGCATAATCGCTCGCGGGACGCGCACCGGGGCCCGTCTTGCTGTCGTCCTGCCCCCAGAGCAGAAATTCAACCGCATGATAACCCGTGGTCACATCGGATTCATCGCTCACCTGATCGCGTTCGCGGATCGACTTTTCGCTGAGTGCAATCGAGGTGTCATTGATGATGCCCGCTTTCGGATTGCCCTTCACATAGTCGATGAAGGCTTCGTTGAGCGGCCATGCGTTGAGGCGGCCTTCGGGGCCTTCGTCGCCATCTTCCTTGGCGGCAAAGTCGATGGGGCCTTCATAGAAACGGAAAGCTTCGGTCTGCGAATAAGCGACATGCGCGCCGATCCATGCTTCACGCGCGACGCTCAATGTCGCGGCGGAGGGGTTGGCGAGGAGACCGGCGACGGCGGTCTGGAGCACGACGGCTTTGTTGTAAGCATCCGTATACGAACGATGCACGAGGGCGGTGTAGGAGACGATTTCGGCGGCCGCACCATAGGTCGGGGCGGCTGTGCCGGGGGCGGCGAAATTGCTCGGAACGACACCGGGACCGGAGGCGAAGGCGGAAGTGGTCGCCATTCCGAGGAATGCTGCAGCCACAAGAATCGCTGTTTTCTGCCGTTTTCTCATGATCGGTCCCTTCGCAAAAAATCTAGTTGCGAACGAATTTCATTTTCATTGGCATCTGTCAAGCTTTGTGGTGGGTTCCGAGCTGCTCGCGGGTCGCCATTTCCGTGTGGCATGCGGACGCGGCTTTGACGAGACCGAGGGCAAGGGCGGCGCCTGTGCCGTCCTCGCGCGTGACGCGGGCCTCGATGAGCGGCGATTTACCCAGCTTTTTCAACAAGTTGGCGTGAGGCGCGGTGCCGGACCCGTGTGCCGCAAGGCAATGGTCGAGGGCCGTCGGCTCGATCTTGTGGAGCACGGCGGCGGCGGCACAGGAGACGAAGCCGTCGAGCAGCACGGGAATGCGCTGAAAACGGGCGGCGATGATGGCCCCTGCGATGGCGGCAAGCTCGCGGCCACCGACGCGGCGGAGGATTTCGAGCGCGTCCATGCGTGCGCCCATGCCGGAGACGCCGAGATTTGCCTCAAGGGTTTCGAGCACTTCCGCATTGAGCGGTTCGTCGCTCCATGCCGCAGGCTTGTCGCCATAGAGCGCGGCGGCGACGGCGGCGGCGACGATCTTGTTGCCGCCACCTGAAGCACCGACGCACAAGAGATCTGTGCCGCCTGCTATCGATTCCATGCCGAAAGCCATGGTCGCGGCGCAGGCTTGCTCGGACAGTGCATCCTCGACGCAAATATCCGGCGTCGGCATATCGAGCGCGAGGTCGAAGACTTTTAGTCCGGCATTTTGCGCCAGCGCCAGAACATTGACGGCCGCACCACCGGCGGCGAATTGTTCGACCTCGGCGCGCGTGTCGGACGCCTGCAGTCCCAGCGGCACGCGCTTTGCCACTTCATGCGTCGCGGCGAAGATCGCCACCAGCGGACGGTCGAGCGTGGGCTTGGCCATGCCCTGCCAGCGCGCGAGATGGAGACCGATGTCTTCGAGCATGCCGAGACTGCCGACGGGTTTGGCGAGTGCGCCGTTCAATGCACGCCAATCGTCGCCTGCCTGTTCGTCGGGCGGCGGCAATGTGTCGAGCAGATTGCGGATGTCGTCGAAGGGCATGCCGGTGAGCGAGCGCGTCATCTCATAATGTCTCTGTGCTTTGAGGTTGTTTCCTATACCCTGCCCTCACCCACAAGAGAACCGGAATTGCCGCCTTGACCCTTTTCGCCGCGCCTGCTGCCCCTGCGTCATCACCCTGCATTGATATTTGCGACCTCGACGCGCCGAACGGCTCATGCCTCGGCTGTGCGCGCACGTCACGCGAGATCGCCTGCTGGGGTGCACTCAACGAGGCTGACCGGCGCGAGATCATGGCGGAACTGCCCGCGCGCATTGCGGCACTCGGCCCGCGCGCGGCGGCACCGGACGAAGCCTTGAAGCAAATCGAATCTGTATTGAACAAAAAATTCTGACGAGGCGGGGCGCGACGTGACGACGGCAGCAACAACACCGACGACGAATTTCAGAAGAGACGACGACATTCTCGGCCACCCGCGCGGGCTTGCCTTTTTGTTCGGCGCTGAAATGTGGGAGCGGTTTTCCTATTACGGGATGCGCGCACTGCTTGTGCTCTACATGGTCAAGCATCTGCTGCAACCCGAAAACGCACAGCATGTGATCGGCTATGGCGCGATGTCGTCTTTCCTCGCATCGGTGTTCGGCATTACCGATGTGCAGCCTATCGCTTCGCAAATCTATGGTTTCTATACGGGGCTTGTGTATCTCACGCCAATCTTCGGCGGGCTGATCGCCGACCGCTGGCTGGGGCGGCGGCGCACGATTGTTATCGGCGCGGTGCTGATGGCCATCGGTCATTTTATGATGGCGTTTGAATCATTCTTCTTCATCGCGCTGCTGATGCTCATTCTGGGCAATGGTGCGTTCAAACCGAACATGTCGAGCCAGGTGGGCATGCTCTATTCGCCTGCTGACCAGCGCCGCGACCGCGCTTATTCGATCTTTTATGTTGGCATCAATATCGGCGGTTTTTTCGCGCCGCTCGTCTGCGGCACGCTGGGCGAAACGCTCGGCTGGCATTTCGGTTTCGGCGCGGCGGGTGTCGGCATGTTGATTGGCTTGTGCATTTATCTCTGGGGCACAAGGCATCTGCCGGTGGACAATGCGCCCAAGCGCGGCGCGGCGCGGCTGCCGGTCGCCAGCCTTACGACGCAGGATTGGCGCACGATCGTTTCGCTGCTGGTGCTTTGTGTCTTCGTCACGTTCTTCTGGGCGACGTTTGAGCAACAAGGCAATACGCTGGTGCTGTGGATCGACGGCTCGACCGACCGCAGCATCGACTTACTTTTCTGGCAGGGCGAGATTCCGACGACGACATTTCTGGCGCTGAACCCGTTTATCGTTTTCACCTTCACGCCGATCATCATTGCGCTGTGGACATGGCAGGCCCAACGCGGGCGTGAACCCTCCACCATCGTCAAAATGGCATTGGGCTGTGCGTTCGTTGCCATCGCCAATCTCATCATGGTCGGCGCGGTGTGGGACGCAGGCACGGCGGGCAAGGCGAGCGTGATCTGGCTGCTCGCCTATTTCGCCATCGTCACCACGGGCGAGCTTTATGTCTCGCCTATCGGGCTGTCGCTCGTGTCGAAGATCGCACCGGTGTCATTGCTCTCGATGCTGATGGGCGTGTGGTTGGCCACAAGCTTCACCGGCAATTTCGTAGCGGGCTATCTCGGCACGTTCTGGAGCGTGATGGAGAAGGACGCGTTCTTCATGATGATCGCAGGCGTGGCGGGCGTCGCCGGATTTGCGATCTGGGTGGTGGGACGGTTTTTGGATTTGAGCGGGGGCGACAAGGAGGCAGCGTGAAGAGTGCGCCGCCTATGTCCGGTGACGGCCTCGCCAAATGCTGAGAAGGCGCCGCAGCACTTTCAGAACGAACCCACCCAACGTGTCATGGGTGATGCTGTAATTCACCTGCCCCACGGCCATCACAACATTTTTGTCGTCAACCTTCGATTGCATGAACGGCGCGATGCTTGTTGACATTTCCAGTGGCACACAAAAATTCTCGTTCGATGTTTTCTGGACGATCACTTCAATGCCGACATCCTTGACCGGCACATCTTCGAGCCCGATGGCCACAAGCTCCGTCGGCGGCGAGACGGGATTTCCGACGCTGATTAATTTCCTGACCAGCGTGTATTTGTTAGCGGCTGTCAACGCATCGAAGAACAGTGAATCGTAACGAAAAAGCCCGTGGTACAAATATCCGGCAAAGGGCAAATCATGATAGGCGACGCCCGTCGGCTTCAACAGGTCGTGAATCGTGCGGAATGACTCCACCTGATTGAAGACATGCTCGGTCGTGCCGAAATTTGTGACGAGATCGAACTTGCCCACGAGATCCGGTCCCGGACTGTTGCGGTTGAGATCAAATACAATCGTGTGCTCGGCTTCGAAAATATCCAGCGCGACATATGTGAAACCCGCTTCCACCAGAAGCTCGCCGACCAGACCGCCGCGGCAAAGCTCGTTCAAGCGCTCGTCCGACATATTGGACGCACCTGACGTTCTCCGCTCGTCATAATATTTCAGGAATGCCCTGGCGACTTCAACCGCGCTGGGGCCTGATATTTGCGACGTGCCGATGTCGCAAATATCCGCGCCAACGGGGAGACGCCCCTCTTCCGTCAGTTCCATGAGACGAATCAGCGTTTTTACAGACGCACCCACGTGAGACCTCTCCTTTGAACTGTCCCGCCGACCAAAAATCCGATGCGAACGGGATCACATCACGCTATTCAAGCGCCTAAGCTAGTTTAGAATGCTGACGAATGACAGCCGCGATAGCCCTTCCGTCCTCATATTCTGTTGGAAGAATATCTTCGTCACGATTCGCCATAGATTTGAAAGTTTGGAATTTTCATGCTGATCCAACGTCCCTTCTATTTCCTGCGGCACGGCGAGACGGAGTGGAACCGGACGCATCGGGCGCAGGGGCAGATTGATATTCCGTTGAACGAGACCGGCGTCGCGCAGGCCTTGCGCGCGGCGGAGGTTGTGCGGACCCTTGGTGTGCGGCGCATATGCGCGAGCCCGTTGTCGCGGGCTTTTGAGACGGCGCGGCATTCGGCGGATGCTGTCGGCTTGCCGATTGAAGTGGTGGAGAATTTGCGCGAATGCGGGTTGGGGTCGGATGAAGGCCGGATGCATGGCGGGACGTGGTTTGCCGACTGGCGGGCGGGGACCTATGTGCCCGAAGGTGCTGAGACCTATGCGGGATTTCTCACGCGCGTTATCGGTGGCGTCAATGATGCGCTGACGCTCGCCGGCGACGAGCCGCTGCTGATCGTTGCACATGGCGGCGTCTATTGGAGCATTTTGCATCACGCAGGGTTGAGCGCTGAACAGAATGCGGGCAATGGCGAGGTGATGCGCTTTGCGCCACCGCGCGCGGACGCGCCGGGATGGATGGTCGAGCGGCTCGGTTAGTCTTTGCTCATGAAGGTCGCAAAGAGACCGGCGAAGCTAATGACGAGGCGGGACTGCTGCGCGGTGACGGCGTAGCCGCGCGTGAGGAGGCCCTTTTCCAGACCCGGCATGTGCTGCGCGCCCCAAGGAATAACGATGCTGTCGCGCGTCTTGATCTGCTCGTCCAGCGTCTTCAGTACATGGGTGTTGCGCTTCTCGATGACTTCGGTGAAGGCGGCGGTCATCTGCTCATCAGTGTAGAGCTCGTTCATCTTCACCATGCGCTCATAGGCCTGAGACATGGAAGGCGCGCCATAGACATCGGCTGTGGCGCGGAGGAAGCCGACGGTCTCGGCAGAGAAATCCGACATATCAATGTCGCCGTTCATCAGCGGTGCGGGCCGCGGGCTGCCTGAGGGCGTGGCCGCAATATCTTTTTCCGACTTTTCGATCCACTGCGACTGCACTTCGACCTGACTGGACAGGCCGAGTACTTTGGCGACGCCTTCATAGGTCATGGAGCCGGTCATGCGGCCTGTGCGGTCGGTGACGCCTTCGGCGAGCACGAGGCTGTCGGGCGGAAAGCTCGAAAAGAGTTTTTTGTAAAAGGCATCGTCCCCGATGTGGACCATGCCGATGAGGCGCACGGATTTGTCGCCCTTGGTGAGTGTCTTCTCGGCCACCGACACACCCGCGCGCGAGAAGGTGAGATAGCCGCCTGTCTCTGTTTCGATTTTATTGCGCAGGCCGACACCGATGAGAAAGGTAAAGGCGACAACAAGCGAGACCATGGTGGTGAGGAGGCCCAGAAAGACACGGCGCAGGAGATGGGTTTTGACCGGCAGGTCCGACGCCATGAGGCTGAGGCGGCCCGTGCGGCGGTATATCCAAAAGATCGTCAGTAAAAAGACGATTATTTGTATGGCGGCGACCGGCAGCGAGGCGAGCGGACCCGGCGTGAGCGTCATCGGCCAGAGGATGAAATTTGCCCAGATGGTGCAGAGGAAGGCCGGAATGAAAATGCGGCGCGGCAGCGGCGGCACGAGGATCATCAGGGCGAGCACGAGCGGCAGCAGATAGATAACGCTGATGGCAACGGTCTGGCGAAAGCCGGTGAGCGCGGTGCTGTCGGCATAGGCCTTGAGGAGATCGTCCGCGATGGACAGCGCGCCGTCGAGGCCCGTCGCATAGAGCCAGCCGTCGGCTATGAGGATCGCGGCAACGAGAAACCAGCTGCGGCGGGGAGGTGTCGCATCGAAGGTTTGAACAGCAGGCGACGCGACAGTCATGGCAACCCCGTGGGCGTGAAGGTCTCTGAGGATTTAGAAAGACGGGGCGAAGGTCAAGCTGTGGCTGCGGGGGTGGTTAAGGAAGGTTGTTGCGCCCTGCCCGCCCCGTCACGCGACGGGGCGGGCAGAACGGACATATTACTTCGCGCTGAGGCGGGCGGCGACGGCTTCCCAGTCAGCGAGTTTGTCGACAAAGGTTTTCAGATAGTCAGCACGGCGGTTCTGGTAGTCGATGTAATAGGCATGTTCCCAGACGTCGCAGACGATGAGGGGTTTCAGGCCTTCGGCGACTGGCGTTTCGGCATTGCCGGTTTTGACGATTTCGAGCTTGCCGTCGTTCTCAACCAGCCAGACCCAGCCGCTGCCGAATTGCGCAAGGCCTGCATCGACGAAAGCTTTTTTGAAATCATCAAAGCTGCCGAAGGTTTCGGCGAGTGCGGCTTTGAGGCTTTCAGGCGCGGCGCTACCGCCCGGTGTCATGCAGGTCCAGAAAAACGAATGATTGAGATGCTGGGCGGCGTTGTTGAAAACGGCGGTGGCCTTCGCGTCGCCATGCGATTTGCGCACGACCTGTTCAAGCGACATTTTGGCGAAGGGTGTGTCCTTGGTCAGCTCGTCCAGCTTGGCGGCATAGCCACGATGATGCTTGCCGTGATGGAGATCAAGCGTCGTCGAGGACATGTGCGGCTGGAGGGCGTCGGCGGCATAGGGGAGATCTGGGAGGGGAAATGACATGGGGGACCTCTTTCACGTCTCGGGGATTATGAAACAAATATTTGGCATTAATGATTTGTCGTGAATAAGGCAAAGAATTGGAAAATATTGCTGCGGATTGTCGCAGGGATTTTACAGGTGATCTGTAGGCTGATTTATTTTAGACGTGAAAGCCCTCCCGTTTGACGGGGGATCCAACCTATGGGGCGACTTGTAACGTCAACATGGCGATGATGGTGGGGAGTGATTGCTTGGCGGTGTCGATCAATGTGCGTTCAGTGGTCCAAGGCTCATAGGTGCGAGCAGTGACTTCTGCCCATGTCGGCTGATGGAAACCCTTGAGATCATTGTCGCGGGTTTCAACACGGGTGCGGTGCATGGCTTCATCGGAGCAAATGACTTCGACGTCGATGCTGCTGATGCCTGCGCGGGCGGCGGTGAAGCGCCAGGCGTTGCGCGTGATGGCGATGGGGTTGACGCTGTCGGCGACAACGATGTGACCGAGGCGGAGATTGTCTTCTGCGACACCCATAGCGGCGCGATAGCCTGCGTCAATGGCGTTGGGGACCTTGAGCATCGAGGTCTGGATCGCGTGTTCGATGGTGTCGATGCGCAGATGCACAGCGCGCAGGCTGAGACTGAGTTCGCGGGCGATGGTGGTTTTGCCGGTGCCCGGGAGACCTGAGAGGATGATGAGCATGGCGCAGCTCCTGTGGCTCAGGCCTTCTTCAGAAATTCGGTGCGCAGGACGAGGCCTTTGACCTTCTCCGCGTTGCATTCGACGAGATCGGTGTCGCCGGTGAGGCGGATGTTCTTGACGACTGTGCCGCGCTTCAGCGTGACGGATGTGCCTTTGACCTTAAGGTCTTTGATGACCATGACGCTATCGCCATCGGCAAGAATATTGCCGTTGCTGTCTTTGGTATCGGTCATGGAGTGCCTTTAGTTCAGGAAAATCAAATCACGTCTTTTTCGCCGCGCGTGCCGAGCGGATCGCTCTTGAGTATACGGCCTTCGAGCGCACCGAGCCAGTCGAGGCTTTGTCGCAGGCGCACGACCTCGCCGATGACGATGATGGCGGGGGCTTTGAAATTGGCAGCGGCAACATCGGCGGCGGCACGGCCGAGTGTGGTTTCGAGCACCTGCTGTGATGCGAGCGTCGCGTTGCGCACCAGCGCGACGGGCTCGGACGCTGAACGTCCACCCGCGATGAGGAGATCGCTGATCGTGGAGAGATGCGACAACGCCATATAAAGCACGAGGACGGGCGAGCCTTTGGCGATGGCCGCCCAATCGAGATTTTCGGGGATGGCACCGCCTGCCATGTGGCCGGTGATGAAGGTGACGGCGTGGTTCACATCGCGATGCGTGACGGGGATGCCTGCATAGCCCAGACCGCCGATGCCTGCTGTGACGCCCGGCACAATGCGGAACGGGATGCCCGCATCGACCAGCGCCAATGCTTCTTCACCGCCGCGACCGAAGACGAAGGGATCGCCGCCCTTGAGACGCAGCACGCGCTGACCCTTGCGGGCAAGTTCGACAAGACGGGCGGAAATATCGCGCTGCTTGGGGCTCGGCTTGCCGCCGCGCTTGCCGGAATATTCGAGCCGCGCGCGGGGATTGGCGAATTGCAGCACGGTCTCATCGACCAGCGCATCGTAAACCACGACATCGGCGCTGCGCAGCGCATGGAACGCGTGGAGCGTGAGCAGACCCGGATCGCCGGGGCCGGCACCGACGAGCCAAACCCATCCGGCCTCGAAGACAGGCAGGCTGAGGCGCGCGGCGGCGGCGCCTGCCACTTCCTGCATCTGGTCCGGCATCGAAGTGCCGAGGGGGATGATGTTGTCGTCGGACATTTTACGTGACCAGGTCGGGGTTTAGGTCTTGAGGTGATATTAGCATGTAAATAGGAAGCTGGCGACGGGGCATCAAGGCGCAGGGGGTGGCGGGTTTGATAAGGTGGATGCCCCGATCAAGTCGGGGCAAGGCGGTTCTTTGGAGGAATCTGGCTTCAGCCCCAAACCTTTTTAGCCAATTGTTACCGTTGCGAATTATGGTCGGGGCATGAGACAGAACAATTGGACATGGGCGGCTCTCGTGCTTCTGGCACTGGTCGCGCTCGGCTATATGCTCAACCGTCAATTTCCCGGCGTGCTGAACGACGAGAGCAGTCAGATGCGTCTGGTCCACGGCGGGCTGTGGCTGACGCTAATTGCCAGCAGCGCCATCATGGGCTGGCGGCACAATGCGGGGCTGGCGCTGAAACAGGCTCTGGGCTGGATCGCCATTTTTATGGTGGTGATGGTCATCTATGGCGTCAAAGAAGATCTGATGGGGCTTGGCGGGACACTCGGCAGCCGCATGTCGTCGCAGCTGACGCCGACAAAGCCGGTGCAGGCGAGCCCGGGCACGGTGTATCTCACCCGTGCGGTCCGCGACGATCACTTCCGCGTCAATGCCGTCGTCAACGGGCATGTGACGCCGTTCCTGATCGACACGGGCGCGAGCGATGTGTCGTTGTCGATCGAGGATGCGCGGCGCGCTGGCATCAACATTGAAACACTCAGCTTCACCCAGCCCTATCAGACCGCCAATGGCGTGACGATGGGCGCAAGGGTGGTGCTCGACTCTATTCAGGTGGGCGACATCACCGTGCGCAATGTGCGCGGATCGGTGATGCGGGGCGATGCGGGCATTTCGCTTTTGGGTATGAGTTTTCTCAATGCACTCGGCTCTTATGAATTTCGCGGCGAAAGGCTTATCCTGCGCCGTTAGTAACTTTATCTGGCCACAATCCACCGCCACAAACATGCCGAAACAGACGTCCATCAGGAGACATAGATGCTTGCCAAGCCGCGCGCCGACTTGAAACCCAATACGCTTGAGTTCGAGACCCTGCCCCTCGTCGCGCCTTCGGGCTTCCGTGAATATGACGCGCGCTGGCTCTATCCCGACCAGATCAACCTCGTCGGCATTCAGGCGCTGGGCCTTGGCCTCGGCACACTGATCCGCGAGATGGGCGTGAAGCCTGCGATTGCGGTCGGCCACGACTATCGCTCTTACTCATCCTCGATCAAACATTCGCTCATCATCGGCTTGATGGCGGCGGGTTGTGAAGTGCATGACATCGGCCTCGCGCTGTCGCCGGTCGCTTATTTCTCGCAGTTCGCATTGGATGTGCCTTGCGTCGCCATGGTGACGGCGAGCCACAATGAAAACGGCTGGACGGGCGTCAAGATGGGCGCACAGCGGCCGCTGACATTCGGCCCTGACGAGATGACGCGGCTGAAAGAAATCGTGCTTGGCGGTACGTTCAAGGAAGCGGCGGGCGGCAAATATATTCATGTGGCAGACATGGCTGCGCGTTATATCGCCGACCTCACCGACCGCCCGAAGATCAAACGCAAGTTGCGCGTTGTCGCGGCCTGCGGCAACGGCACAGCGGGCGCTTTTGCGCCGCAGGTGCTGGCGGGTGCGGGCGTCGAGGTGATCCCGCTTGATTGCGAACTGGACTACACATTTCCGCGCTACAATCCGAACCCTGAAGATATGGAAATGCTGCACGCGCTGCGCGACAAGGTGCTGGCGGAAGGCGCGGACGTGGGCCTTGGCTTTGACGGCGACGGCGACCGCTGCGGCGTGGTGGACAATACAGGCGAAGAAATTTTCGCCGACAAAGTGGGTGTGATGCTGGCGCGCGATCTCTCGGCGATGCATCCGAATGCGCAGTTCGTCGTGGATGTGAAATCGACGGGGTTGTTCCTGACCGATCCGGTTCTGATCGCCAATGGCGCGAAGACGGATTATTGGAAGACCGGTCACTCCTATATCAAACGCCGTGCGCATGAACTGAAGGCGCTCGTGGGTTTTGAAAAATCCGGTCATTATTTTTTCAATCCGCCGATCGGACGCGGCTATGACGACGGGCTCGTTTCCGCGCTCGCCATTTGCGACATGCTGGATCGCAACCCGACAAAATCCATGAGCGAATTGCGCGAGGCGCTGCCCAAGACATGGGGCTCGCCCACCATGTCGCCCTATTGCCCCGACGAAGTGAAATATGATGTCGTCGAACGTATGGTGAAACTCTTCACCGAGATGGACGCCAAGGGCGAAAAACTCGTCGGCCAGAAAATCCGCAGCGTTGTGACGGTGAACGGCATCCGCGTGACGGTGGAAGACGGCACATGGGGTCTTGTGCGCGCGTCGTCGAACAAGCCGGGTCTGG
Organism: Parvibaculum sp.; assembly: GCA_030649335.1. Classification (GTDB taxonomy): domain Bacteria; phylum Pseudomonadota; class Alphaproteobacteria; order Parvibaculales; family Parvibaculaceae; genus Parvibaculum. The sequence goes on from JAUSLL010000101.1 coordinate 15,689, forward strand.
TCGTCGTCGTCGAGAGCCCCGCATCGGAAGCCAACATGCGCAAGATGTTTGAGGAAATCGACAGTCGCCTCAGCGCGCAGCCGGAAGTGGGCGAATACGATCAGAGGATTTGATTGCTGAGGTTCGTGACTCTTCGGATTTCTGAGGACGCCGCTTCACCCCCACCCAACCCTCCCCCCTTCAAGGGGGAGGGCTTTTTATTTTCATGCGTGGACCTGTCGTAACGCGGAGGAAAGGTCCTCGCTCTCACCGGTTTGAATCATTGACGAATGCAGATCAACTCTCTTTGATGAGGAAGGGGAGTTTCGGTCAGTTGTCGGAACAAAACGGGGGACTTCATGTTCAAAAAATTTATCGGTCTCGCTTTCACAGCGAGCCTGTTGGCGGGTTGTGCACAGGGCCAGAAGATCGATTATAGCGGTCGCTCTTTCGAGGCAACACCAGTCAAAGAAGGCCAGACAATCGCGCTGGCTGTTCAGGACAATCGGGCAGCTATCAAATCCGGTGAAAAATCACCTGACTTTGTCGGCAAGCAGCGCGACGGCTGGGGCATACCCTATGACGTACGCACTTCATCCGGTCAGCCTCTCTCATCAGATGTAACCGGTATGATCACGAATGCGCTGACACGCGGCGGTGGCAAGGTAACGACAGCAACAGTGACGCCAAACATGACGGATGCACAGGCAAAGGAAGCTCTGGCGGCATCGGGCGCGAACCGTCGTCTCTACGTGACCATTCAAGAATGGCGCAGCGACTCGCTGATGCGCACATCTATCTACTATGACGTCACCACAAAAGTGCTCGACCAAAGCAATCAACTGCTGGCGGAAAAAACCATACAAGGCGAAGAAGCCATTGATCAGGCTGCCATGTACAATGGTGGCTCTGCTATTTCGTCTGTGTTCCAGCGGGCCATTGAAACAATGCTGAGAGATCCCGGCCTGCGCGCGGCTTTGCAATAGGGCTTAATACGCAGATTGATGGTCAGCTTCTGTGCCGTGCGATGAGAGGTGGCATCAAGCCAGTTCGGTTTCGCGCGGCACCAGCGCCATCGCGTTGCGGATGACTTCGGCGCCTGCGTCTTTGCGCGGGGCGTTTTCGGAGATGTGGCGGCGGTAGGCGCGTGCGCCGGGCATGCCCTGAAAAAGACCGAGGATGTGGCGTGACATGGCGTGCAGGTGTGTGCCGCTGGCGAGTTGGTCTTCAACGTAAGGTAGAAAGCGTTCCAGAACTTCGTGGCGTGTCGGCACCTGCGTTGAAGCGCCGTAGAAGCGACGGTCGACTTCGGCGAGCACGTAGGGTGTCTGATAAGCGGCGCGGCCGAGCATGACGCCATCGACATGAGCGAGATGCGCAGCGGATTCATCGAGCGTCATGATGCCGCCGTTGATGATGATTTCCATTTCGGGCATCGCGGCTTTCAGATCATAGGCGCGGGAATATTCGAGAGGCGGCACGTCGCGGTTTTCTTTGGGCGACAGGCCTTCGAGCCAGGCTTTGCGCGCATGGACGATGAGCGTTGTGCAGCCCGCGTCAGCCACGCGGCGCGCGAGATCGGGTAGCGCCACATCAGGATCCTGCTCGTCTACTCCGATGCGACACTTCACGGTGACAGGTACGGACACGGCTTTGCGCATTACCGCAACACAATCGGCGACGAGTGCCGGCTCGCGCATGAGGCAGGCACCGAAGCGGCCGGACTGCACGCGGTCGGACGGGCAGCCGACATTGAGGTTCACTTCGTCATAGCCATAGTCTTGCGCAATGCGGGCAGCCTCGGCGAGCGCGTCGGGTTCGGAGCCGCCAAGCTGCACGGCGACGGGATGCTCGGTAGCATCAAAGCCCAGCAGATGTTCGCGGTCGCCGTGGATGATGGCACCGGTTGTCACCATTTCGGTGTAGAGCAGCGTGCGCGCGGAAATGAGGCGCAGGAACACCCGGTCGTGCCGGTCTGTCCAGTCCATCATGGGAGCCACTGAGATTTTGCGCGTAAAGTCGAGCATGGCGCGAGGATTACAGCAAAATCGTCACTTTGTTAAGCGGGGGAGACAAACCGCCGCCCCGCTCCCTGCCCTTCAGACCCGCCGGGCGATGCGCCGCGCCAGCAATGCACTCAGACGGGCTTGCCGTTCGCGGCTCACCGGATAGTGCCAGATCACAATCATTGAACAGAGCGACAGGATCAGCGGTACGACGCAGTAGACAATAAGCAAGGCGTCTATCGCGCGGTCACTGTGCGTTGACATTTTGGGATCGAAACCCGCCCAGGCAAGGGCTGGAAGCGCCATGCCAATGCCGATGGCTTCAAAAATCTTGCGGACCATGCCGAGAAAAGAAACAAGGAAGGCCGCGCGCGGTTCCCCGCTTTTCAGCATGTCGATGTCGGCAATGTCGGCGAGGATCGAGAGGCCGAGAATGGCCCCTGCGCTACTCGCAAGCCCCTGCACTGTCACGACGGCGAGCATGGCGGGCAGGACGAGTTCCGGCGAGGCGGGCTTCAACCACAGAACGATCAAGGGGACAAAAGCAAAGGCCAGAATGCTCGCGCCTGCCGCATAGCCGAGCGCGCGATGTTTGCTCATACGGCCACCCAGATAGACCCAAAGCGGCGCACCGAGGATAGCGCAGACGAATGTGACGAGGATGAGCAGCGGGGCCTGCGCCCCGAGGCCGAGGGCGTGTTCAAAGAAAAGAATGCCGACGCCCATGCCAACAGAACTGGCAAGCGCGCCGAACATGGAAGCAATGAGGAGAATTCGGAAGGGTCTGTTCTTCAGCACGAGCCAGATGCCTCTGCCAAACGGCACCGAGGTGACGGCCGGACGCGGCGGCTCGCCGACGGAAGAAAAGAGCCACAGCATGCAGAGCGGCACAAACAGCACCGTTGACCAGCCGAGCCATGCCATCGCGCCACGGCTTGAGGCTACATTCCCGCCGGTGCCGTACATGACGCCATAGGCAACCGGAATGGAAATCGCGATCAACAGACCAAGCTGCATGAAGACCTCACGCGTGCCGGTGACGCGGCTGCGATCCTGATAGTCTCCGGCAATCTCAGTACCCCAAGCGATATAGGGAATGGCGATCAGCGTGAAGGCGAAATAGATGGCCGAAATCCAGATGAGGAGATAGAGGTTGGTCACCTCGCCCGGCGGGCGGAAAAGCATGAGCGACGAAATGACGAGGAGCGGTGCGCCGACGACGATCCACGGGCGGCGGCGACCGAACCTCGTCTTGGTCTTGTCGCTAAGAAGGCCGATAAGCGGATCGGTCACGACATCGCTTAGTCTGGCGATCATGAGGATGAAACCGACTGTCGCGAGATCAAGCCCCAAAGTGCCCGCATAGAAAGCCGGAATGTAAATGCCGATGGGCAATCCGATGATGGCGAGCGGCACGATGAATTGACCGTAGCCCACCAGTTGCCACACGCTCAGGCGTGACCCATTGCCGTTATTCGTGCTGTCCGTCATTACATCGTCCGTTGTTACGCAACTTCACAAGATGGAAACAAGCCGGCCGCAATGTTTCCACTGCGGCCGGAGTTACACAGGTCCGAGGTAGACCCGTGGAGGGAGCTTTCTTCAGCGTTTAGCGCAGACCGTAGCGACGCATCGCGTCCGGCGTGAACATGTCGCTTTTGACGACATCACCCGCTGAGTAGTTGGCATCGGCCGACTTCACGATGAGATTGTCCGCGACATACCGGTCGGCGTTCAGATCGTGATAGAAATCTGCCGCCGAGACGCAACCGGGCATTTCAGGTGCCATGAATGTGTGGTTTTCCTGAAAGCGCCAGAGCTGGTCCTTGGTGTCGTAGAGGTCAGCAACCAGCGGTGTCCACGTATCTTCATCCATGAAGAAAACGCGCTTGCTGAACGTATTACGCCAGCCCGCTTTTGCGGTTCCTTCGACAATCCAGACACGATGAAGCTCGTAGCGAGCGAGATCGCGGTTGGGAAATTTGTCCTGAATGAGGTTGGAGATATCAAGATTCTCCGTGCGCAAGCGCGAGGCGTTGTAAGGAACGTAGAGTTCCTTCTTGCCGATGATCTTCCAATCGTAACGATCCGGCAGACCATTATACATGTAGGTCTGGTCGAAAGTGCGGATGTCATCCTGACCGGGAGTGTCGTAATTCGCCGTTGGCGCTTTTTTCACGCGGCGAAGACCGGGGATGTAACCCCATGACTCGTTGCTGTCGTTGTAAGGCTGCAACGTCATAATGATGCCACCCACTGACGCTGCGGGTGCAGTCGCCTTGTAGATGAATTTTGTCATGTAGCGGTTGTCGATCTCACGCGCATTCAATTCGTAGTAAGGCGCGTAAGTGTCAATGATGCCGGTGTTCAGGAGAAAGCCGCCGCCGGTCTGCGAAATCGTGCTGCTGACCTTTAGGTGGGTGTACAAACCGTTGAAACCCGTGCGGTAGTTGGCAATCGCCTGCAAACCGTTTTCCGGTATCGGAAACAGGAAGCCGCCGAAACCGTCAAGAATGCCGCCTCTGTCGCTCAGTTTTGCACGAGACGTGTTTGCCTTGGTCGCATCGTAGATGGCCTGCGAATAGCCGCAGCTACGACGTGTCGGATAGACGTCCATGCGGTAGCCGGCGTAACGCTTGATGATCTTGATCTGACCTGGCGAAAGCTTGTCGGCATACTGGTCAACATTCGAAGCATCAATGGAGAAGAGCTTCTGGTCGCCCGCATAGGGATCGACGCGCGGATCGCCCTTCTTCCATCCCGCCGTGGGTGTCATATCGCCACCATTCCACGCCGGAATAGTGCCATCAGCATTGCCCGCACGTTCTGCACCGACAGGCGTGAGGCTGTTGCCGAGGTCGCTTGCATCCGCCGCAAGGGCGCTGCCCGCATAGGAGAGCGTCAGCGCGAATGCTGTGACGCCTCCCATCCACATATTTCTTTTTGACATTGTTTTCCTCCTGGTCCGTCTTCGCGGACCACCCTTTGATCAGAACGAATAAGACGCGGTCAGCGTGACGAAATCCCGGTCGGAGTTACGCGCGACCAATCCACCACCAATGTTGTTGGTGTAGCTGATGGAAGCAGCGTAGGTGGACCGAAGGTCTGCCGAGACACCAACCGACACAGAGCGTTTGCCCTCTACCGGTCCGCCCATCGCGCGGTCGAGCGAGAGGCCATTCACGTCATAGTTGAGGCTGACGTTCGGCGTGAGCTTGAGACCCGACACAAAGACGTTGGTGTAGGTCGCGCTGACGGAGGTTGTGAAACCCCAAGCGGAAAGATCGCCCGTGACGCCAACAGGTGCTTTGTCGAAACTGACGAGCCCCGCCTCACTGTAGATATCAATCGTATCCGCACCGATCCAACCGGGCACCTGACCGACATAGGGCAGGCTCGGAGCAACGGAGATCGCCACGTTGGCGATGTAGTTCACGCGGTTTGCATAGGCGACGCCGTTGACGCGCGATGTGGTGCCGGAGGCCGCGGCTGCAATTTGAGCGGCGGTCAGCGCATCGTCGAGCATCAGCGGATAGTCAGGCTGGTAGGCCACTTCCGCCCCGAAGGCTACAGGCCCGAGCGGGAAGCTGAGGCTAGCACCATAAAGATCAATGTTTTCGGGATAGTAGGAGTAATAGGCGGTCGGCACGGCAAGCAGGCACGGCGGAAGGTTGAACAGGCAAGCGCCGGTGGCAGACAGATAGGGTGTCTTGGAGTGATAGTTCAAATAATAGAGGCTCGCTTCAGTCGCGAGATCGTCGATGAAATATCGCGCAGCGACACCGTACTGGCCGCTGTCTTTGGGTTCTTCATTGGGAAGTTTGGGAAGGCCTGCTGCCATGGCGGCAGTAAGACCGACGGCACCCGGGTCACCCGCAAAGAAGAAGCCTTGTGCGCCGCGGCCCAGAATATCCTCGGTCGAATGGAAGGTGCCGACGGGGACAAGCTCTGTCTCACGCCACTTGAACTGGTAATAGGCTTCGAGGCTGAAGTTCTCGAACGGTGACGTGTTCACATAGAGCATGGGCGAAGGCAGGTAGCC
>JAUSLL010000108.1 GCA_030649335.1 Parvibaculum sp.
TATACATTCGGAGATTCCTTTTGCGGATGTTCAAGAGATGACCCAGCCGGTGAGCTGATATCCAATCAGCACGAACCCGGCTGTCATAATGGCAGTGTTGGCTGTGTAAGCGTGACGCCAGAAGCTCGTTGTCCGCCGCCAGTAGCCCATAACGATGAGGATGACAGCAAGCGCGAGCAGTTGGCCAATTTCGACCCCGACATTGAAGGCAAGGAGATTTGGCACCAACCCATCGGGAGAGATGTCGTACTCGATGATCTTTGTCGAAAGACCGAAGCCATGGAAAAAGCCAAAGATCAGCGTCGCGATCTTGGTGTTCGGCTGAACACCGAGCCAGCGCTGGAAGGCACCCATATTATCAAGGGCTTTGTAGACGACAGAGAAGCCGATGATCGCATCGATGATGTAGCTATTAATTCCGACGTTAAAGTAGACGCCGAGTAACATGGTGGTGGAGTGGCCCAGCGCGAACAAGCTTACGTAGAGGCCGATGTGCTTCATCCGGTAAAGGAAGAAGATCACGCCAAACAGGAACAGAATATGATCGTATCCTGTCACCATGTGCTTGGCGCCGAGGTAGATGAACGGCAAGAGATTGATGCCGGTGATTTCCTGAATGTAGCCCTTGTCGCCTTCTGCAACGGCATGCGCGATAGCCGTGCCGCCGAGAAGTGGCACTGTCAGAATTGCCAAAAGTATGGGAAGAGCAAGCCGCCAGCGCAAAACATGCGCGCGCAACAGCCCCTCGTAGAAGGGTCCTTGCATGAGATTTCCAATCGTCATCTTTGAGGGTGGCCACACGAGTGGCCGCGATCAGGCAATGATGGTCAATCTCGGTGGGCGTTCTAATCGGAAGCGTGTGTCAAGGTCGGCAAACACGGACGCAGGGACCAACCAGCTCTGTCCTATCGGTCGCACAGGCTGTGCGAGGGTCGGCAGCGCGCTTGCAGTCTCGTGAGTATGATCAGCCTGATTATGTCCGTGGGTATGACCGGGGTTTTGTTCGTCTTCAATGCCGTCGTCATGATCGTGCCCGTGAGCCTCAACCTGTACCGCCAGTTCGGCATGACGGGCCGCTTGGGCTGCGGCGAGCGTAATCGGATTGTGCGAGGCGGAGATTGCGATTGTGGACGACAATGTCCCGAGCGTCATCGCGAAGGCGATGACGAGGCAAAAAGCTATGCTGTGGAACCAATTCGACATTCTCAACGACTATTAACTCAATCTCTTACAAAACAATTGTCACTTCGGAATTTTCTTGCCAACTGGCAACTTGATACTATCCCCCCCAGGGGGATAGTATCAAGTCATGAACGATCATGCTCACTTCCATGCCACACACACCGATATCGTCAATCGGCTGAAGCGCGCCGATGGACACCTCAAAGGCGTCATCGAGATGATCGAGGCGGAACGGTCCTGTCATGACATCGCCCAACAGCTTCATGCGGTCGAAAAGGCAATCGCTTCAGCTAAGAAGACCCTGATTCAGGACCACCTCGACCATTGCCTTGAAGAAGTAGTTGGAAAGCTGGCGCGAGAACAGCGCCGCTCAATCGACGAGTTCAAGGAAATCACCAAGTACCTGTGAGGATATTTTGCCGCCATGCTAAAGGTTCTCGCCAATCGCGTTTATCGACACCTCTTCATGGCGCAGGTCATAGCACTTGTCGGCACGGGTCTCGCCACTGTCGCGCTCGGATTGCTGGCCTACGACCTTGCCGGTGCTGATGCGGGCAAAGTGCTTGGCACCGCTCTCGCCATCAAAATGATTGCTTATGTCGGCGTAGCACCGATCGCCGCAGCTTTCGCTGAACGCCTGCCGCGCCGAACCATGCTCGTTACACTTGATTTGGTGCGGGCGGGGGTAGCCGTGTTGTTGCCATTTGTGACGCAGATATGGGAAGTCTATGCTCTAATCTTCATACTGCAATCAGCATCGGCCGCATTTACGCCGACTTTTCAGGCAACCATTCCCGATGTCTTGCCAGACGAAAAAGAATACACGCGAGCGTTGTCTCTCTCGCGTCTGGCGTATGATCTTGAAAGCGTCGCCAGCCCAATGCTGGCAGCAGCTTTGCTCACCGTCATCAGCTTCCACGATTTATTCGCAGGTACAGCAATCGGTTTCCTCGCGTCGGCAGCGCTTGTTGTATCCGTCGTCTTGCCGAGCCCAAAGGTGATCGAGCATCGTCGTATCTATGATCGCACCACACGCGGCCTGCGCATCTATCTCGCCACGCCGCGCCTGCGCGGACTTCTCGCGCTTAATCTTGCCATAGCCGCCGCCAGTTCCATGGTGATCGTCAACACTGTGGTGCTGGTGCAGGCAGAGTTTGGCCTGACACAACGTGCCACGGCAATCGCCCTCGCAGCCTTCGGCAGCGGATCAATGATCGCCGCGCTGCTCCTGCCTCGCCTTCTGGACGACATGCCGGATCGGAAAGCTATGCTCGCCGGTGCAAGTGTTCTCGTCATCGGATTATTTGTCGGCACACAGGTACCAAGTTTCGGATGGTTGTTGCCGCTCTGGTTCGTCCTTGGCTTAGGCTACTCGCTAGCGCAAACGCCTTCCGGGCGGCTATTGCGCCGATCTTCGCGGCCAGAGGATAGGCCCGCACTTTTTGCTGCGCAGTTTGCGCTTTCTCATGCCTGTTGGCTGGTTACCTACCCTGTTGCCGGTTGGCTCGGTGCCACAGCCGGATTGCCTTTCACCTTTGCCGCGCTCGGCCTGACGGCGGCTGTATCTGTGTTCGTAGCGATGCAGCTTTGGCCGTCGCGCGACGCTGATGTGATCGAGCACGTCCATGACACGCTCGATGAAGGCCATCCACATATCTCCGAAGCGGCTGGCTTCGGCAGCGGACGCAGACACGCACACGCCTATGTAATCGACAGCGAACACCCCAAATGGCCTCGCTCGGCATGACGTGCCGCTGCAAATCCGGTTCGGAGAAAACAGCGTGATGACCGATATCACCGTCTATACGGGTCTGTTCTTGGCCTCGTTCGCTGCTGCGACCATCTTGCCTATGCAGTCAGAAGCGGTGCTGGTCGGATTGTTGCTAGCAGATTATTCGCCGTGGCTGCTCATTACAGTCGCAAGCGTCGGCAATGTCTTAGGATCGGTAATCAACTGGTCGCTCGGACGCGGTATCGAGCGGTTCCGCGACCGCCCTTGGTTTCCGGCAAGTGAAACCAAGATGGAGCGCGCGCAAAATTGGTATCGGCGCTATGGAAAGTGGTCGCTACTTTTAAGCTGGGTGCCAATTATCGGCGATCCGCTGACCATCATCGCCGGAGTATTGCGCGAGCCGTTTCCTGCGTTTCTTGTGCTTGTCACAATCGCCAAGACGGGGCGCTATGTTGTTTTGACCATCGCAACATTGGGATTCGCCTAGCGAAAATGTTCTAAGGTCGATGTGATCACGTTAAGTCCCCGTCGCTATGAGGGTATGGAAGCTCTCGAGTTTTCAAGCACAGTAGGCGGCAACTTTCCAAACATCATAAAGCTCGAGCCAATAGTGGCGAATTGTTTGTACAGCACGGCAGCGGTCATCCTAGCGACAGCGATCCCGGCTGCAACATTTTTAAGCGCGATCTTGTGGGCCGTTACGCTACTTCGGTCCTCTGAAGCAAGCGGTCAAGGTATTCTACCAGCGGCAGACTCGACCGAGGAAACCGCCCAGCGCGCGACCGCTGCAACGCCGATGTCCACGGCAACAATTGTAGGCACTTCGTGTTCCCAGTGAGAACATAGTGTCTCGCTAAGCTGACGCATCAGAACCGTCTTCTCGCAAAACATAGGCGATCGTTCTTGACGGGTTACAGATCGACACGTCGCAGCCGCAGTGCATTGCTGATAACCGACACCGATGACAGGCTCATTGCCGCTGCCGCGATCATTGGCGACAGTAAAAGTCCGGTGACGGGATAGAGTAATCCCGCCGCGATCGGCACGCCGAGAGTGTTGTAGGCGAAGGCGAAGAACAGGTTCTGCTTGATGTTGCGCAGGGTGGCGCGGGCCAGCTTGCGCGCTCGCACAATGCCCATCAAGTCGCCGCCGAGAAGCGTTATACCCGCGCTCTCCATCGCCACGTCCGCCCCGGTACCCATGGCGATACCGACATCGGCTGCAGCGAGCGCCGGCGCATCGTTGACCCCGTCTCCCGCCATAGCAATTTTGTGCCCTTCACGACGCAACTGGTCGATCAGGTCTTTCTTGGCTTCGGGCAACACCCCAGCGCGCACCTCGTCGATGCCGAGTTTACCTGCCACCGCCTGCGCCGTGCGTTCGTTGTCGCCGGTCGCCATGATGATGCGTAACCCCAGCGCATGAAGTTCCTTGATCGCCAGCGCAGTCGAGTCCTTGATTGGATCGGCCACCGCCACAATGCCGGCAAGCGCACCATCGACCGCGACGAACATCGCGGTCTTGCCCATCGCACGTAGAGTGTCCGCCTTTGCTTCTGCCTGGGCTGTATCTAGCCCCATCTCCTGCATCATCGCGGCATTGCCAAGCGCCACTGTGTGTCCGCCTACCTTGCCGCGCACGCCCTTACCGGTGACCGCTTCGAAATCTGCGGCTTCCTGACGAGTGGCGCCTTGCGTTTCGGCCCCCTCAACGATCGCCTCAGCCAAAGGGTGCTCTGATCCACGTTCCAGCGCTGCAGCAAGGGACAATAAGTCGACGTCCAGCATATCCCCCAGCGTGATGGTGTCGGTCAGCTTTGGCCTGCCCATGGTCAACGTGCCAGTCTTGTCGACGATTAACGTATCGACGGCCGCCATGCGTTCCAGAGCCTCGGCATCCTTGATCAGAACACCCGCCTGCGCGCCGCGCCCTGCTGCCGTAGTGATCGAGATCGGTGTCGCCAATCCAAGCGCGCAAGGACAGGCGATGATCAACACCGAAACCGCCGCGGCGATAGCAAAGATTAGCGCGGGTTCTGGGCCGAAGATCATCCAGGCAACGAATGCGACAATCGCGATGGCCAACACAGTCGGGACGAACACAGCCGAGACCCGATCAGCCAATCCCTGAATGGGTGCGCGAGACCGGCGCGCATTCGACACCATCGCCACGATCTGCGACAGCACCGTGTCGGCCCCAACCTTGCCAGCTTCGATCACGAGGCTGCCGTTCTTATTGATTGTGGCACCCGTCACTGCATCGCCTGGACCCTTTTCCACCGGCATCGACTCGCCGGTCAGCATGCTCTCGTCCAGAGACGAGCGGCCCTCGATCACCGTTCCGTCGACCGGGACAGCATCACCCGGGCGGACGCGCAACCGGTCGCCCTCCATTACATTTTCTAGCGGCGCGTCGTATTCCGTGCCGTCGGGGAGAATGCGTCGGGCGGTCTTAGGCGCGAGGTCTAGGAGCGCACGGATCGCGTCGCCGGTGCGCTCGCGGGCGCGCAGTTCGAGCACTTGACCAACGAAGACCAGCGCCACGATCACAACCGCCGCCTCGAAGTAGGTGCCGACACCCTGGCCCATTCGATAGACATCCGGGAAAACACCCGGCAAAAAAGTCGCCACCAGTGAGTAGAGATAGGCCGCCGCCACGCCAAGACTGATCAACGTCCACATGTTCGGGGACCGGTTCACCACGGAGTCCCAACCACGCTTGAAGAATGGTAGAGCCGCCCAAAGAATGATCGGCGTCGCAATCACAAACTCGAGATAGCTGGCTGTCTGATGCCCGATCCAGTCTCGTACCGGCAGAGCAACCAATTCACCCATCGTCAGGATGACAAGCGGCACCGCCGCTACTGCCGAAATCCACATCCGGCGGGTAAAATCGGTGAGTTCTTCACTGGGCTCGTCTGAGGGCAACATCGGTTCGAGCGCCATACCGCAGATCGGACAAGCGCCGGGCGCATCGCGTACGATCTCGGGGTGCATCGGGCAGGTGTACTGAACGTCGGCCGGAGCGGCCTTCTTGCGCCCAGCCGCTCGACCCGAGGCGTAGAACCACCGATCCGCCTCGAACTTCGTCTGGCATTTTTCGGAGCAAAAATGGAAGACCTCGCCCTGGAACTCCGCGTGGCGCGTATCGGGCCCGATCGCCACCGTCATACCGCAGACCGGGTCCTTGGCCGTTTTGGCACCTGCTGGAATTGTGGGCTTTGCGTGTGAATGATCGTGATCCATGTCCTGCCAACTTTCATCTGATTTGTTTAAAGCCTGCTCCGTCCAGCAACTAGAAGGTCGAGCTATTTTTTATGGTGATCATGATTGCTTTCCCTAACCGGATTACGCGCGAGGAAAACCCTCACGAACATGAACACCAGCGCCATGCCGACGATGCCGATTACGACGATGAGCGGGTCAGACCGCCACTTCATCGCAGTGAAAGCGGCGAGCACCACTGCATCAAGCACGATGGCCGTCAGCAGCACCCAACCACGCGCGCTGATCTCCTGGCGGAGATGCCGGAAAACGCCCAAGTGGATGATAATGTCCATCACCAGGTAAAAGAAGGCGCCGAGAGAGGCGATCCGACTAAGGTCGAAGAAGACCGTCAGAAAGCCTGCTATCACGACGGTGTAGACGAGCGTGTGATCCTTGATCGCGCCCGGCATTCCGAAATGGCTGTGTGGGATCATCCTCATGTCGGTCAGCATCGCCAACATCCGCGTGACAGCAAAGACGCTGGCGATCAAACCGGATGCCGTGGCCACTAGCGCAAGCGCCACCGTCAGGTAGAAGCCGGTTTGACCAAGGGCGGGCTGGGCCGCTTCTGCCAACGCATAGTCCTTCGCCGCGACGATGCGGTCGAGCGGCAGGCTGGAACCGACGGCGAAGGCGACGAGCAGATAGACGACAACGCAGATCGCGATGGACGAGACAATCGCCCTGCCAACATTGCGGTGCGGGTCGGTGATCTCGCCGCCGCTGTTGGTAATGGTCGTAAATCCCTTGAAGGCAAGGATCGAAAGCGCGACCGATGCCACGAAGCCCCCGACACCCATATCTCCGCCCGCAGCCTCGAAAGAAATGCCGCTCGCCCAGAGACCGGCCGCACCGAACAGCGCGATGCCCCCAACCTTGAGCACGGCCATGACGATGGAAAAAAGCCCTACCGAACGGTTTCCGGAAACGTTCATGAGATAGGCGAAAACAATCAGGCCCACGCCGAGAACCGGCACGAGAACGCTGTCGGGATCCCCGCCAAACGCCCGCAGCGTGTAGGTTCCGAAGGTACGCGCGACGAGGCTTTCGCTGATGACCATCGACATCGCCATCAGGAGTGCCGCGCCTGCCGCAACCGTCGTCGGCCCGTAGGCCTTCTTCAAGATCATCGCGATGCCGCCCGCAGACGGAAAGGCGTTTGACATCTTGATATAAGAATAGGCGCTGAACGCAGTCACGACCGCGCCGACGACGAACGAGAGCGGAAAGATCGGACCGGCGAGTTCGGCGATCTGGCCGGTCAACGCGAAGATGCCAGCGCCGATCATCACGCCGGTGCCCATGGCGATTGCACTGACGAGGGTCAGGCTGTTTTTCACATACTTAGTAGAAGATTCGCTTTGTCGGGATTTGTGGTCATGATCCTCAATCACTGGCTTCCTTTCAAATAGCTGACCCAATCGCAGGTTGGTCACAACGGTCGATCTCTAATTGGAATTTCCGGCTTGCAGTTCTGAGGCCTTCATATTGCGCACCTCTTTGATCCCGCAAACCAGAATGCGAGGCTCGGCAATACGATCCATTGAGCAAGCGGCGACAGGCCCACTTCGATCACAGGGATCATCGGCATCAGATCGCTGTAAGCCCACGCCGCCCGCACGTCAACGTTCAACCATTCGCTAAAGACGGTGTAGCCGAGACCCATTGCGATGGCAGCTAGGGCCACTGGTCGGTAGCCTGCCGCCGGCCAATGGCTGGTCCCGATCAAGAACAATACCGCCAAGAGCGCACTCATCGCGATGAGAATATCTCCGACAGTGCAATGAAGTGCGGCGACTATGATCTCGCCGGTGCTGCCAGTTTCCCAAAGTGTATAAAGCGGCATTTGAGCGAATTCCCAGATGAGATTTCCCACAGCCATGAAGAGCAGATAACGCCGCAACGTTTTCAACCAATGGAACTCTCCCGTCGACCGCATGAAAAAATATTCGATGACGTCCCAACCTCTTGCTGCGTACTTCCTAAAAATAGACAGGCGCCGAGCACGCCTGGATTTTTTGCGCGCATGCCGATCACTCCCCGGCTTGGACGAGTGGACGCCGCCCCGCGTTCTAACCGTGAATGCATCTAACAATCGCGATAAAATCTGCGCCTGCGTAATTAGGCCACCGCTTGGTAATAGCTCTTGGTACCGCGACAATGATCCAGATCGGAGACGAAACAATATTTGCCTAATTAGTGTGCGAGTTACGCCAGCCTATATACCGCGCAAAAAGAGATTTTTGATGTGTCTTAGAAATATTGCACGCATCCCGCGGTCGGGTCACAGCGATCGTCGGCATCACCACTTATTCAGCAGCGCAGGTCCGGGAGAATCCGAACCGCGACGTCCACTACTACCACGTGCATGGCATGATGTGGGGCGGGAGCCAATGGAAGGCGCCGCGATCGCAAAAATGGACGACGTCGCGAGGAGATCCAGAGCTTGCAGGCGCACTCATGCATATGAGCTTAGCGTGATTAATGGCAGAAAGACGTCCATTGAAGGGGTGCGCTCAGATGCCAAGCGAGTACAGCATCCATAAGTATTTACCGCAATTTCAATTAGAACGTCATGAGCCTAGCGTCACACAGCGCAATATTTGGATTTGACCGTTCAGCGGTCGGTCGGGATGGCCTTGCGCAACAAAAATTTAGAGATCGGATAGTCAGATGCACATGTTTCCCTTTTTCGGAGCACTACTTCACGGAACAGTACTCGCGACTTTGAGTTTTTTCGTTTTGTTTGCCGCATCAAAAGCCGACGGGCGTATCAAAAGCTTTGGAATTGTTCTGGGTACGTGGTTGGCAATACTTGCATTGATTGCCGTGGTTGGGCTGACCTTCATGTCGAAAACAGGCGGTATGGGCGGAATGAATTCCGGCATGATGGGCTCAGGGTCAGGCATGATGCAGGGTTCGGGGCAGGGCATGATGCAAGGCACAGGGCCAGGTTCAATGCATGGCAGTGATGGCACACAACCTGACACCACTAAACCCTGACGGCGCATGGCTTGCTCCCAAAGTTTTTCCAAACTGTACGCCGACGCTTGCGTCGCTACAAAATACACAGCGCTGCCCCAATCATTCGCACGGGTAAGCACATCTAAATGGTCGCCGCATTCAGCGCAGACTGATTTGGCGACAACATCTCAACAAAAAATTTCCAGAGAAAAGCATTATGGCAGAAGTGAGTACGACTTCTAGATCAATGAAAATTGCATCTCTAGGCCAAGCATTATCTTTGTTCATTGCGATTTCGTACTTGCTCTGCATTGCGTTCGGCTTACTTGCACCCGCAAGATTTCATATGCACGAAGCTTGGGCACCTCTGTTGCCGGGATTTGAGTGGTTAACATTATCTGGATTTATATTTGGCCTCATTGGTTCGTATCTATACGGATGGTATATTGCGATAGTCTTTGTGCCGCTGTACCGCTTTGTTGAGCGGCGCCAACAATCTAGCTAAATATGGGTTTGGCCGGACAACGGGCAAATTCCTTCCATCTGCTCCGTCACAATCGCGCCTCAAACGGCTTGCCCCTCTTTATGGACAGCAGCCTTTCTCTCGCTGGTACTTGAAACGCGATCTGCATCCCAACCCATTCCAACGTCTGAGCATTCGGACTTACAAATCCCGACTTCATCTGGCGGCGGGTTCGCCATTAAACAAAAACCGATAGCCGCTCGAATCGATCAATCGATCGATCGATGACGGCTAATGCCGACAATAAATCCATCAACGCACAATCTCGTGATGCCAGAGGTAGTCGACAAAATATCCCTAGAGATGGGAATTGGCAGTCGGCACAGTTGCCACGCTTATACCCCCGCTTCGGATAGCATGGCCGAGCCCCCTGAGATCAGCGAGGAAAGGCGGCAGAACGAGCTTTGTGCCGCCGCTGCCGACGATAGTGATGCGCTGACCATTGTCCCGGATGCTCTCAACTTGCCGCAGATTGATCTCGTCGATCTTGAGACCCGACCAGCGGCTATGAACATGCAGGATCCGCTGGTTGGTGACCACAATGATCTGCTTTCGCTCTCGGTAAATCATGGAGGCGAGAACCAGCATCACCACAATGACCCCGGGGCCTAGAAGAGCCCCGGAAGCGAGCCCCAGTGCGATGAGAACAAGGTCGAGAAACAGGCGCTGTCCGCCAAAGCGGGCCCGGTAGATGATGATCTCGCCGGGTGCTATCAGCTTTTCAAGCTTTACCATGCTCAAGCCCCCGCCCTGTCGCAGAGCTCTTCTGCGGTAATACCGCTGATCGCAAATTTGAGCTTGCCGTTATTGAAGATCGTGAAGAAGAGCTCACGGCCCGTGTAGCCGCCCATACGGTTCTTGGCATTGACCGTGCCGCAGACGACCCAGCCAAAGGTCATCTCGGTGCGATAAAGCGGGCTTTTCCCGATATAGCCCTTAACCGGCCCCCGAAACGTATAGAGCGGGCTTGTCGGATCGATAAGCCTCTCGGCAAACCAGTCCTTGATGAGCTGCTGATGTTCTGGACCCGGCCGTGGCCCATAGTCCGCCGTGGCGATCTGGCTTGCGGTAGGCCTCGTCGCACAGCCTGCCAGCCCCAGACATATGGCACCCAATATAGCCAACGCGCGCCATCGTTTGCGTCTTTCAATCATGCTCAATCTCTCCCCTTCTCCACCGGGCCAATCCCGGCGTTCCATGTGGTTTCAAAATAATATGAGGACCATAGTCCGTGGTTTAATGAGTAACAAGATGATCGGCTCGCCCTATGCGTGCCCAGGACATCGTCGCTCACAACATCCGCAAGCTCCGCGTCAAGCAGGGGCTCTCGCAAGAGGCTTTGGCCGTCGATGCCGAGATCGACCGGACCTATGTGAGCCGGTTGGAGCGAAAAATGGAAAACCCGACCGTGGCGGTCCTCGAACGGCTCGCTGCCGCGCTCTCGGTCAAGATCCCGGACCTTTTTGCACCACCCCGGGCAGGCACCAAATTCCCCGCTCCTCTCAAGGGCGGGCGCAAGGCCAAAAGCTGACATAGCTCGCCATGGGGCCGTTGCTGCAGCAGCCTGGAGGCGTTTCAGGTCAGAGATCTGGTCTGTTGGGAATTGATGGTCTTGATATGAGGCCCTAGCGGCCACGGCCCGGGATCCGGCTGCCAATGACGACCTCTATCGCCTCCCCCAGTGCAGAGACCTCACGCGCGATCCGGCGAAGCTCCAGCGCCTGTCGCGTTCCACCGTCAACGGTCAGCCGCGGCGATTGCCCAGTGACCGACACCTCGTGCGCCTGTTCAAGGATCATGGTCGCGCGCGCAAAGAGCTGGCGCGCAAGGTCTCGTGTATCTTTATCCACCTATCGCCTCTCCCGTTCCTTGCGCTTCGATCTGCCCCAATCGGCAGCGACAGGAACGCTTCCTTCGCGCGGGAAGTCCAGCCCTTCATGACGAGATTCGAATCACCCAATGGACGTGCTTGAAGCAGCCAGATCCGCATAACCAGGAAGCAGCCCCGGCTTCGCGGCTACTTCGGCGAATGTTTGGCCACAACATCGCCACCACCGTGGAAAGTGTGACAAGGCAGTTGCACAGACCACTGTCGCGCCGGCACGCAAGCCCGCTGAAAGGCCCAAGCTCCAGAATTTACTCGACTATTTTGGCAGGAGAAATCCGCACGGCAATTGTCGCCTGTAGCATTTCTCTTGACACGGAAGAGCCAAAAGCACCGACCCGGAATGGGTTTTGCGGCGCTGGCACAAAGAGAAATTGTTGGCGAAAACATTTTTCTTGATCAATCGCTTATGAAGGGTGTAGCTCCTAAACCCTGATGTCTTCTCTCAGCGCATGCATTGCGTAGAGGGGAAGGTGGGTAGCACGCCCCCTGCTCCGAGAAGACAGCAATTTCCGTTGGCTCAATTGGGAGCCTGCGCAGATTTGCTGTCTTTCGCGGAGCACCTCGGTCCCGAAACGACAGCCAAAGTGGCGGTGTCGTTATGGATGAGAGAGAAGAAGACAAGGATCCCCGTAATAGCGAGCAGAACAATTGGGCCGACCGTCCCGATGAACGCTCGCGGTTGCGCAATGATCGCTTCCCCGTGCCGTGGATGGCGGAAAAGATCGACCTTGTCCCGCTTGGTGATCTCTTGCCGCCCAACCGGCAGACACGACGGTATACAAAGAAGCAGCTTCGCTTGCTCGAACAGAGCTTCGGCAATGTCGGCTTCATTATCCCGCTCATCGTTGACGCCAATAACCGCATTGTCGCGGGCTATGCGCGCTATCTGGTGGCCAAAGAACTCGGTCTGGAGATCCTTCCCTGTATTCGCGTGACGCATCTCAATGAGACTGAACTGCGTGCCTTCCGGATCTTTGACAACCGGATCAGCGAGCTGGGCGAGTGGGACAATGACGAACTCGCCCGCGAGCTTCAGTCACTGATCGATCTCGACATCAGTTATGACGACATCGGCTTCGAGATCGCCGAAGTCGATATGCTGATCCAGACGTCTTTGGCCCAGCCTCACGATACTGCTCTTGATGACGCGCCGCCCACGCAGCGCGACAAGCCAGCGATTTCAAAGTTGGGTGATCACTGGAAGCTCGGCCTCCACAAGCTCCTCTGCGGCGATAGCCTCGACCCGGCGACGATCCTCCGGCTTCTTGCGGGCATTCTCATCGCCTGTGTCTTGAGCGACGTGCCCTACAACCTTGCCGTCAAGAGCTTCTCCGGCCGCGGGCGCATCAAGCATGCTGAGTTCGCCATGGCGTCGGGCGAGATGACCGAGGAAGAGTTCCTCTCTTTCCTGAAGCGCTATCTCATGCTCTCGATCGAGCATTGCGCCAACGGCACCCTCCTCTACATCTTCATCGACTGGCGTCACGTCGAGATCCTGCTCAAGGCAGGCCGCGAATGTGACCTCACGCTCATCAATGTCGTGACTTGGGTCAAGACCAACGCCGGCATGGGGAGCTTCTACCGCAGCCAGTCGGAGTTCGTGGTGGTCTTCAAGTTCGGCGACGCCCCGCACACCAACAATATCGAGCTCGGTCGCTACGGTCGCAACCGCAGCAATGTCTGGACCTACGAAGGGGCGAACTCGATCAATCCCGAGCGCCGCAAAGAGCTTGCCCTCCATCCGACCGTGAAGCCTGCCCGCCTCTGCGCCGACGCGATCCTCGACTGCACCGCCCGCGGTGACATCGTCTTCGACGGCTTCCTTGGCTCCGGCACCACGCTCATTGCCGCCGAGGACACCGGCCGCATCTGCTACGGCATCGAGATCGACCCCTGGTATGTCGACACGATCATCCGCCGCTGGGAGGAGTTCACGGGCCTCGACGCCGTCAACGAGGCCACCGGCCTCACCTTCCGCGAGACCATAGCCGCACAGACCACCCTGCTGCTTCCTGCGCCCGACGCCCACAAGGGGAGCTCCGACAATGTCTGATGATCATGACAACGAAGCCGACGGCTACGACGTCGGCTTCGGCAAGCCGCCCAAACATACCCAGTTCAAAAAGGGCCAGTCCGGCAATCCCAAGGGGAAGCCAAAGGGCCACAAGAACTTCAAGACCGATCTCATGGATGAGCTCTCCGAGCAGATCTCAATCCAGGAGAATGGCAAACAGCGAAAAATCACCAAGCAGCGCGCGCTGATCAAGTCATCCGTCGCGAAAGGTATCAAGGGTGATGCGAAGGCCGCGAACTCCGTCTTCGGCATGATCCTGAAAATCATGGCCGACGTTATTGAAGATCACGCCGAAGAAACACTTTCAGACACAGATCAAATGATCCTTGAACGGTTCAAGCATGCCGTTCTGAAGGATGCAGCAGAGACCAAAGGAGACAAAAATGAATAAGCACGACAAGGATGTGGCCGACGCCATAATTCGCCAAAACTTCATGGCCTTTGTCATCAAGTTCTTCTCCATCATGAATCCCGGTGCCGTGTTTCAGGAGAACTGGCACCACCGGGCCATAGCTCACGAACTGATGCAGTGTGAACAGAGCTTCGAGCTCAGCCGCCTCATCGTCAACCTGCCCCCGCAGCATGGTAAGTCAGAACTTATTAGCGTCCTCTATGTCGCCTGGCTGCTGGGACGCGATCCGACCCTCAACATCCTCTGCGTAAGCTATGGCGAGCCCATCGCGGACCGCTTTGCGTCCCTTACCTTGCTCGTCATACAGTCCGATGAATACAAGCGCATCTTCCCCGATACCAAGCTTGTAAAAATAGCGTTGAGCGAGCTTGTCACCTCAAAGGGTGGTCGCCGCATGGCGCGATCCGTCCACGGGCCAATCACCGGTCACCCGGCCGACGTCATTATTGTCGACGATCCTCACAAGATTGATTCAAGTCTGACAAACGCCGAAATCGAGAAAACAAATAGGTGGGCTGACGAGACCTTGGCGCCTCGCCTTACCATGCCGTCCAAAGGGAAGATAATTTGCGTGCAGCAGCGTACTCGGCTGAACGATCTTACCGGGCACTACATGTCAAAACCCAATGAACCTTGGCACCAGCTGAAGCTTCCGCTGGTTGCCACCGAAGACGAAGTCATCCCAACCGGCCCCAATGAAACCTATCACCGCAAAAAGGGAGAAATCCTGCATCCCGCCTGGCGTGGGCCCAAGGATGTTCTGATCGCTAAACAGAATCCTCGCATCTTTGCCAGCCAGTACCAGCAAGACCCGATGCCGGAAGGTGGCGTTATCCTGAAGCCCGAACAAATTGGTTCCTATACCGAGTTCAGACGCCACCACAATTACGAACATATATTCCTTGGCATTGATGGCGCGTCATCACTTGCAGAACACGCCTCCTACTCCGCCATCGTTGCGGTCGGTATTCGGGAGAGCAAGTTCTATGCGCTCGATGCACGGCGCGGGCATGTCGAACTTCCCGAACTCCGGAAAATGGCTTTGAAGTTTTATGAAGATTTTGGTCCTAGCCATATCCTGATCGAAGACGCCGCGTCGGGTATCGGTCTGCATCAAATGCTGAGGCCTCAGTTTGACAATCAGGGCGTCTACAGTGTCCCGCCTCAAGGCTCTAAAGAGCAGCGCCTCTATGAAGTCCAGCATCTATTCATCGAGAACCGCGTCCTGTTCCCGCATAAGTCACTCGAGACAAAAGACATGTCTACCCTTCGCCAGGAGCTTCTGACAGCTCCTCACGGCAAGACCGACGACCTCATGGATGCCTTCGTCCTGATCCTCCGATCAGTTATCAAATACGCCGCTCACAATCGGCTCCCGATCAGCTATCTGCATCACAAGGTGCCGGGGCATTTTTGGACAAAGCACAAGTAGGAGAATTGAACCGTAGAAAGACAATGCGAAAATCGAATACGCTTGGATACAGGACGTAAGGGTCCCACCTTCCCATCATACATATTATCGGATCTCGAATGGCCGCTTTGCCCCAAAAGAGGACATTAGAATGTGTGGCATTAAGCTTACTCCGCAAGTCGTCGACTGATGGAACGGCATACCGATAGGAGGTTTTGGTTGCTTCCGAAATTCCAGCCTTACTCTTGAATGGTACCACTCTGAAGAACACTTCTTGTCAGACGCACCGCGTCACCTAAGTACGATCGCCATGTAGGAAGCTGAGCCGCACTTCATTGCAGAGCACACTATCGCTGAGGTTCCGCGTACTCGGCTTTCGCGTACGGAAAGCAGAAGTAAGGAGGGCAAATCTGGACAGATGTTTCTTAGATCATCAACAATTTGTGACTCGATAACTCCGAACCCATCACTTACCCTGCCTTTGCGGTCGCGCAGAATCAAATGTTCATTCATCGGCACCGCACAGCCGCACGCCCGGTACCACTAAGAATGGGAGGTCAAATTCCAGTAAGCATACGCGCGATTCGAACTGCATATCGATCGGTCATTCCCGAGGTGAAGTCAGCAAGAGCATGCAATGCCTGCTCTGCATCGGCCACGTGACGAATATCTAGTTCGAGCGCTCTGATGAGCTGGTTATTATGGGCTGTAAGTTTGTCCGATTCCCAGTTCACCCTTGAGAGATCCTCGAAGATTGGGAGCACGCCTGACATTACGGTGGCGATAACACGTCGACCAGACACCTCCAGCTCGGTCTTTCTGCGAGCGGTGAACACCTCATCCCGAGAGAGCCGTTCCATCTCGGCAAAGATGGATTCCATTGGCCCGGCGGCAGCCAAAGAACTGGAGAACGTGCCGGACATGATGGCCTCGTAGTTGGATTTAAAAGCCTCAAAGCAGCTTTCAACGGCAGCACCGATGCTTAACGCTCGCAGAAGAGCAATATGCTCAGACTGGCTAAGTCCGGCAGTGTCTCGGTTGGGATTGCCCGCTGCTTTGTGGAGCAGAGTCTTGACCGTATCGAATGGAAGTTCACCGGTGGTGAAAGCATCTTCCAAGTCGACAATATTGTAGCAGATATCGTCTGCTGCCTCGACGATGAAGACGAGAGGATGACGTTTCCACCAGCTACCTGCCTTGTGGACCTCCCGCGGCAACTCAAGCGAAGCCGCTGCTTTTTCAAACAGCTCAATCTCTGATCGGAATATACCGAATTTCTTCAGGCCAACATAAGGAGCAGCGGTCGTTCCAACAACGGCCTCACGCGTGGCGGATGTAACTGGATATTTCGCAAAAGCACCTAGCACCGCCTTCGATAAGCGCATGCCTCCCTCATTTCGATACATCTCTAATCGAGTGAGGATACGGAAACCCTGCGCATTACCCTCGAACTTCGTGAACTCCATGCGTTGTTGCGACTCGATTTCTGCCATGAATCCGTTAGGTTCGCCGAACTTTTCGGCAAACCAATCACCCATAGCTGCCTCGCCCGAATGACCGAACGGAGGATTGCCAATGTCATGAGCAGCGCACGCTGCCTGGACAATATTTGCTAGATTGGCAGCCTCACCAAAAAGGATCTGCTTGCTGTCCTCAAGCCAGCTTCCGATTTGCATCGCCAAAGATCGCCCAACGCTGCTGACTTCGACCGAGTGGATCAGACGATGGTGAACATGATCGTGTTCATAGAGTGGCTGCACTTGGGTCTTGTTCGCAAGGCGGCGAAAAGGAGCAGAGAAAACGATCCGATCATGATCCTGAACGAAGATAGATCGGTTCGGTCTGGGCTCGTAATGTCGGTCTCCAAGACGTTCGCTGCACAGCAGCTTCTCCCATTCCATGCGTCGTCCTCTAAGCCAATTTTCTGCAAGGCCGAACAATACCCCAAGCAATCCTTCGATCATACCGAGAGCGCAGAAGGCCTCTAGCTCGGATAAACAAGGAAAGGGCTCCGCCGGTCAGAGCATTTCCTGCATTCAGCGAATTTCGATCCGCGTCATCACTGCAGCGATCGGCTGATGGACCCAGTATTCGAACCTCGTCCGACCCGTGACTCGCTCAATCGCGCGGGCATACAACGACATCTGCCCTGCGAACTCGCGAAGTCTTACTTCATCGATCGCCATCGAACCCGGGAAACTCTTGTGATCGATGATTGCAAAGCCGTCACCGAGATCAACCAACAGGTCGAGGCGTCCCGACAGCACCTGCAGCCCATCCTCGGCGTGAACTGGCCACTCACGGAACGCGGGCGCACCAACAAAGCGCATTCCGACGAATGCGTGCAAACGGTCAGCGATCATGACTAGATCTGTTGGCGCCACCTGCGATACGCCCCAGCGCATAAGCATCGCGCCCGCGCGAGCCGTGCGTACGGCAATGTCAGCAGCTGGATCGTCGGCAGCGAGAAAACGGTGTATAGCCTCGCCGACCAGCTGCAAGTCGGGATTGCCAACAAGTGGGATACGAGCACCAAGACCGTCGGCTTCTACCATAACAACGGTGCCGTCCTGCAGCACGGAGCTACTCGGCCTCAGACGCAGCGTAGGGTGCGCAGTCCGCTCCGACAGGGGGCGACCGTATTCTATCGTTGCCTCGCCACCACCGCCAACTGACTCAACACACGCAGCGCATGGCCGAGCGGCGAATGTCGCCCCAGCGACTATCACGGTAGCGCCAGCATCCGCGACAAGGGGCGAACCCGCGTCGTTCTCCAATTCATCCAACCATGGCAAGGCACCGCCGGTCGTGGCGAAACAGAGATGATCTCGAGCTCGCGTCATGCCGACGTAGAGAAGGCGCGTACGCTCAAGGCGCTCCGCCGCGATGGCCTCAATCCCTTGGGGACTGGCGGGCACACGGGCGTCAAGGTTCACATCTTTCTGCTGCTCACCATAAGGCCAAGGCCAGTAGCGCAGGACGCGACCAGCGAGTGGCGAGTCCCAGTCGGGTTCCACCTCGTTCTCGGCGCTCAGCCCGAACGGCGACCCTCGCGCCGGCGCGTCGAGCTCCATCAGGACGACGACCGGCCATTCGAGACCCTTCGCCCCATGATAGGTCATAATGTTGACGGCATCGGGGTGCCGACTCTCCGGCTGACGTAGATCATCGCGGTCAGCGATCCAGGCGGAGACCCCCGCCAAGGTGGTTGCCTGGCGCTCCGCTCGCCGTTCCTCCTGATAACCCTGGACCAGACCTCGGAGCGCTTCGAGGTTCTGCAGGCGCTGCTCCGCGTCTCCCCAACGCAATATCGTGTCGAGGACCGTCTCGGCGTGGAGCAGCGCGTCGAACACCTCGGCTGGCGTTAGCTGAGGCGCGCGTTCGCGGATCGAGATCAGCGCGTCTGCGAACGGAAGATGCGCGACCAGACCGGCGCGCGCGTCCGCGTCGAACACGGCAGAGAACCAACCATCGTGGTCAGTCGCTAGCCGCGCGAGCTCCGCTAGCGCCAGCGTGTCGCTCGAGTCCGCAATCCACCGGAAGGCCGCGAGCGTGAACTCGACTTCGGGCTGATCGAGAAGACCAGCGCGCTCGACCGCGACGCGAATTCCATGACGTGACAGTGCGACAGCGAGATCTCCAACCTGGGCGTTACCGCGGCACAGAATAGCTACGTCGCCACCGCGCACGTCACGTGTCGCACCGCCGCGCTCGGAGATCGGCCACTTATGCCGCTCCTCAAGCATGCCGGCGATCCGACCGGCGAGCATCGCGGTACGGTCCTCCTTCTTCTTGCCGCTCATCGGCCAGAATGAGAGCGCTGCCGGGAAGCTGTCACTCTCAGACCGCTCGCATCCGTCGAAGCAGATCTCTTCCTCGGTCATTCCGACCCGCAGCATGTTGGGCGTGAACGCTGCGTTAACAAAGTCGGCGAGTTGCGGTCGTGTCCGGTAGGACCGACGCAGATAGGCCACCTCGCCACCAGACGCTGCGGTGATCGCGGCGGATGCCGCCGTAGTCAACGCGGGATCGGCGTCGCGGAAACCGTAAATCGATTGCTTCGGATCACCGACCCACTGGTTACGACCGGCAATACGCGAAAGCGCAGTGAAAATGGCGATCTGAATTGGACTGGAATCTTGGAACTCATCGACAAACACCGCACCAATCAGCTCACGCAGACGAGGAGCGTTAGACGGGTCCGAAATGATCTCAAGCGCAAGCATCTCTTGGTCGACGAAGTCGAGCAGGCCGCGGGCTCGCTTGTGGTCCGCGTAGGCAGTCATGCACCGAGCAGCACAGTCAAAAACAAGCGCGATGTAGGTGCGGATGTCGGTCTTTAGCCCGGGGTGTCGGGGGTGGGCGGCAGCGGCGGCCACGACATCGGAGAACAACGCCGCATCTGCTTTGGTGGCCCCGAGTTTGGCAAGACGCGCCCAGTCGGGCCAAGCGATACGATCGCCAGCAACGAGCGTGCGCAGTGCCTGCTCCACGACAGGCAAATCCTTTGAGAGCGTCGTCTTCTTAAGCGAAGCGCGGTTGCGTTCCACCGCGACCGCGCACACCTCTAGCGCCGCGCGGAGCGCTTCGTCGAGGCCGTCGGCGGTTTCCCCGGAAGCGGCCGTCGGCAGCAGCGCGATGAGGCTCGTCGCTGATCGGTCGGCGCAGTGCGTCAGCCGGTCGGCGGGAATACCATTGGAGCGAGCAAGATCCACCATACGCTGGACCTCATCCTGCCAGCCCCGGTTCATGCGACCGTGCGAGGCGTAGCCGCGTGCGGCCAGGCCGAAACGCTCCGCAATTTGAGATATCGCAGGACCGCGCTCCTCAATCACTGCACCGACCGCGCGAGCGAACACGGCAACCTGGCGGTCCTCCGCGATGACCTCAGCGACCGGCGACCGCCCAAGTTCGAACGCGAACTCCGCGATCAACGACCCGCATACAGAGTTCACCGTACCGATCCGCGCCGAGAGCATCGCGGCGGCAAGATTCGCCCGACCACCTTCTATCAGTTTCGCGCGAATACGACCCGCGAGTTCGGCGGCTGCCTTCTTTGTGAAGGTCGTCGCAAGCACGCGATGCGGCGAGATCCCGTCGATAACTTCGGCGACGATCTCCTCTACAAGCCGAGAGGTCTTGCCAGTTCCCGCGCTTGCGATGATCGTGTCGACTCTATTTTGCACAGCAGCCTCCGTCATGCGAGCCCCCTCACGCGACATAGGGTGGCATAATCACACCACTCGCAATGCACATCGCGGATGATCGGGAGTTCGGCGGGGATATGATCCTCGACCCCGTCGACGCCAGTGGCGAGTACGGTGCCGCCCTCGGCGACCGCCCTCCAAGTCCGCCATCCTGCAACGATGTCGTCCCAAGTCTCTGGAAGTGTGCGTGAGCCCTCGATTTGACGACCGACGAGACCGTTGCCCGCGAGGGTCAGGAACTGGCGTTGGCTCAGCAGGAAGTAGCCAGCCCGGTAGGGGCGCTCGCCTGAGACCAGGGCACCATAGGTCGCGAGCTGGACGGCGCGACCGGTTGAAAGCTCATCGACTCGGCTGCGGTCGCTCCGTGTCCACTTGAGATCGACGATCACCGCGTTGCCGGAGCGGTCGCGGGCGACGAGATCAACCGCGCCGCGCATTACGAGGAGCGTCTCGTATGTGCCACTGACCTGCTGCTCTGTCGATTCGACGGTGAGCTGGTTCTCCGAGAGGCAGCTCGCCAAGCTGGACATGGCAATGGGGAGGCGTCGGCGCGCGAAATTTAGCTCCTCAGCGAACTCGGGATGACGCAGCGGGGCCGCCAGCTGATCGATGCGTCCCTCGAGTAGCTCGGTGGTGCGGCGTTCAGCCTCTTCCGGCGAGGGCGGTGCGCCGGGCGTGAACACCTCGCGGGCGATCGCGTGGGCGAGATTGCCGAGCAGCTGGTTCGCGTCGGGAATAGACCGCACGCGACCTGGGCGGAGCTTAGCGACATGCCGCAGGGCCCACATGAGCTGGCAGGAGAACATGTTTTCAAGTGAGGTCGCGGATTCGAAGGTATCTGCCAACCGCGCGGCGAAGCCGGTAGGAGTGGCCCAGGCGAAGCGCGCACCGGGCAGGTCCCTCGATTCGATCGCCCTGCGTTCGATCGTCGTCCCGGCGAGGTCGATCGTGGGCGCGCGCAGCGCCGTTTCGAGGCCGATGCGCGTTGCAACGCGGTTGAGCGCAGGCTTTAGTCGGTGTGCGAGCGGATGGGCGCCTTCGTCGGCCTCGCAATCGGGACCACCCGATACGAATACGATCCGCTCACGCGCGTTCAGGACAGAGCGCTCCCACGCGGCGCTGGCTGCGCGCCCTGCAAGCGACACGTCGTCTGCGGGACAGCCGGCCGCTGACAGTTCCTGCCGCTCCGCCTCGGTCCACGGCGAGCGCGACGCGCCCTCGCGCGTCGTGACGAAGTTCCACCATACGACAGTGTCCCTGGCTGCCCACACCGATCCGGGATGCGGAACGCTCCGCCAGCGCGCCGCCTCGGCCTGCGAGCCGGGGTTCGGGTGGCCGAGGTCGAGCGCCTGGTCGATGACGCGCTCCACGAGCAGTCTGGGCAGTCGGTCACGGCCCAGTGACGCAAGGGCTGCGCGGACCTCGTCCGCCAGCGCCGTTGTCGATGCGTACAGCGGATCGTTCGTTGCGGCGTATCGTTGCATAGCCCACGCCGTGACACGATCGCAGATGGCGAGCGCTTGGGGCAATGGCATCCCGACCGACGGATCGGCCATCTCGGGTTCGGCCCATTCGCGCCACCGCCCGAGCCGCAAATCCGCTGCGGCGAGCAGGTTGGCGTTTTCCCCCGCGCGTTCCCGCTCAACCTCGGCGATGTCCTCCCATGCGCCGACCCAGACCGAGCCACCCCGTCCGGGTTCCTCCTCCAGCGCCGAAGCGAGACGCCATGCGGCACGTGGCGCGATCGGAGAGGCCGGAAAGATCAGGAGCTCTATCATGGCCTGAGGATCGAAGGGTGCCCACGTTACCTTGAAGGCGAGGAGGAGTAGCTGAAGCGAGCCGCGGTGGATCGACGAGCGACTGCGGCCCGCGCGGGGTTGACAGACACCAGCCATCCCGTGATCGAGCAGGTCGGTATCGCCGTCCTGGGCGACCAGCGCGATCTCGCCGTCGTCCTGCGCAGCGAACCACTGACCGAGAACCTCCGCCGCGAGCAAGCTGCTCGCCGACGTCGCGAGCGTCACCGTTCCGTCCGCACTGGGCGCCGGCACGGTCCCATCAAGCATCCACCGCTGGAGACGGCCCAGCGACGTCTCTGCAGCGGCTGCCGGCAACACCGCAACTTCGTCCACTATGCAGCCTAGATTCCGCAAGCGTTCTACAATGCGACGAATGGGCGATGGAAGCAGGTCTACGGAATCGATCAGTCGAAGGCGCATGATTGGGGCAACGGTGGCCCCGTCCAAACAATCGAGCAGGGCGTCAATCCGGTCTGGAAGGCCAAGCGGCAACGCGTTGGCCGCAGCGGAAGCCGTGGCGAGGTCCGCCAACCTTGCGCCGACCCACCTGGCTTCGTCACGCCACCCAAGCCCTACGAGTTCATCACGCCAACTTAGAAGCGTCCTTGCGGTTGCCCATGGATCCATCTCAAATGAACGCGACCAAAAATAATCGCCTTCCAGTGCATCCAGAGTTGCCTGAAAGGCGGCAATCCGGACGACATGCGCCGCTTGCGGACCTCCCAGCCCCAACACCGTCTCGAGAATATCCACCAAGCCAATTGGTCCGACGACGGGTTGTCCGAGCGCACCGCGAGCCGCTCCACCATGATCCGGGCTTGCGCCACCGTCTGCCCACAAGCCGAAAACTATATCCATGTCAATCGCCCTCTATAGCTGAGCATGTCATGCGGCAATGGCGAAGCATAACCAGCTTTGCTACCAAAAGAAGTGAAACTGAACATCATTTACTCGCTACTTGCAGCGTTGCGAAAAAGCGACTCAATTTTCCCAAGTGGAAAAGGCCAGGCAATTCAAGACCATCGAAAAAGCTCTCCAAAAGCAACCGTCGATCAAGGCTCCGTTTAACTGGCTTCTTCTGCCTTTCCTCAGGCATTGGCACAATAGTCAGAAATTCGATACGCCGGAACCGCGAAAGACATTCGAAAATCTGTCTAAAGAATATCCTTATACTAATCGATTCCGCGTGAATTCACGGCGCTTGATCTTTCTTTCATTTTTCAAACCATTTAGATCTGGAAAATTCCAAATTACCATCCCGGCCGGGCGAAGGATTTTCTATGAATAAGAAGGTGTTTGGTGAGCAGCAGATAGTCATAATCCTGCGAATGGTCCTCGAAAGACTTCCGTTTTGCGCCAATATCTGTCCTCAGACAGAAAGTCCGGACAATCTCCCTCAGTCATTTCCATCAACTAATACGATACGTCCGCCGAATTCGACATCCCCAAGTGATCGGAAACTCTTGATGCGCACTCTTTCCGGTTGCGGGTAGAGTTTCTGAACTATCGCTTCGGCCAAGCAATCAACGTTTGCTGGCGTATAGCTTCTTAGTGCGCAGGTTAATATACGCGTTCAAGCCTTCTCCCATTATTGCCAATTGCTTCATCTCATTGACGTGCTCTATCCCCGCACTTGCATAGGTATAGCGATAGAATTTGGCGGCACCGCTTTCGAATTCAACCTCAATCCAATCCGGCCCTAACTCGAATCCGACGACGCCGGAATCTCCGTCGAGGTCTTTGTATTTTGGCATCGATTAGTCCCCTTTAAGTTCAAAGAGATCGAATGTCGTATCGTCTCGTCTATGACTCAAGCCTTCGCCGATATGGAGACACGGATGCTTAATCCGCGACAAGCCATTCCTGCCTTCGAAATGCGCCCAACCGCCGCTGGGCATTTTGACGCTTATGATTTGTGCCCCACACCGTGGGCATGGGTGGCGGTAGTACCCTTTGCCCGGCTTAGTTTCAGAGCGATGAATTACCCAGCTTTCTCGGACATGCGTTTTGCCGCCGCTTGAAAGGCGCCTTGCATGCGCTCGTCTTCTGATCAAGTGAGGTTCCATTCAGGCGATCCTTCTAACCTCTACGCTGCTTCCAGTATGGTGCTTCCTTACATAGAACCCGTTTGGAATGACTTCCTGCACCAAAGGAACATGCGAAATGAGGCCAACCGCCCTATTTTGACTAACTAGAGAACTGAGAGCCTGCAGCACCTGATCGAGAGTGCCGGACCCACTCTCCGTATCAAGGCTGCCGAAACCTTCGTCTATGAAAATCGTGTCGAGTCGAACCTTGCCGCTTGAACTTTCCACAACGTCGGCGAGCCCCAGTGCGAGAGCGAGCGCGGCGATGAAAGTCTCGCCACCTGAAAGCGTGGTTGTCGACCGTGCCTTGCCCGTAAAGTTGTCGAATACATGGATTCCAAGGCCGCGACGTCCACGACCGGCATTCTCGATATCGCGTTCCAGCCGATAGCGACTGGCTGTCATCGGCCCGAGCCGCAGGTTGGCAGCCTCAAGCACTTGGTCGAACATTGCCCCGATAGCGAAAGTTTCCAGGTCCAACTTTTGTTGGTTGTCGCCATTCACAAGCGCGGCGAGCTTGCGGAGAGGTCCGGAAGCCGCTTCCTCCTCACCAAGCCTCTGCAACGTTTTGGCCAAGCTTTCTTGTAGCTTTTCAAGATGATCAACGCGTGTCGCGGCTCCGACGCGACCTTCCGTCGCTTTTGTCAGCCTC
This sequence comes from Parvibaculum sp., assembly GCA_030649335.1. GTDB lineage: Bacteria > Pseudomonadota > Alphaproteobacteria > Parvibaculales > Parvibaculaceae > Parvibaculum. The sequence goes on from JAUSLL010000108.1 coordinate 25,198, forward strand.
TCCTCTGTCTCATGTTGCATCGCTTCGAGCAGTTGCAGATCGGCACGGACGAGTGCCTCAATGACGGCTGCTGCCGCGATCGCTGCCTCTTTCCCATTTTCGAGCCTACGTTGATATTCATCGACCTTTTCTCGATCCACGTCGACGGTCTCTACTGCGGGTTTCAAGGTGTGGAAGTCGTTTTCGGAAATGCCCGCTTGCCCCAGGCGCAACTGAAACGCCTCAACCTCTTTGCGGTAGCGATTCCGACAATCCAAAAGTACGCTATCTGCTGCCTGTTGATCTTTCTGCGCTGCGAGCGCCACCTCGCGCGTGTCCACGGCCGCTTTCTCGGCAGCCGCTTTCGCCGCTCGCTGATCGGAAAGAGCCTGTAAATCCCTTGACCTTGCGGCGGCAAGCGCATCCGGATCCCGTAAATTCCCCGGAACTGTTGAAAGCATTTCTTCGAAGCGCGTCGTCTCTGCTGTCATTTCTCTCCGTCGTTCGTAGAACGCATCTCGCAAAGCGTCGCAGTTGGTTTGAAGTGCCGCAATATTCTCGCCTAACTGTTCGATTTCGACTTCAGCCAAATTGATATCAGCCTCCGGCCCGAGATCATCGACGACCTTTTGCTGGTTATCTAACCTATCCTTCAACGTGGTGACTGACTCGTCAGGACGATCTAGGCTCGTCAGGCGTTCTTGCCGCTCTCCAAGTGTGCCCCGCATCTCCGCCAGCGTCTCTGCCGCAGCGCGCGTTGCCTTGTCCGCCCTCTCCCAGGCAGCCTTCGCTTCACGGAACGCTTGATCAAGACCTGCGTGTTCGGTCGCACCGGTCGTGGGGGCTGGATGCTCAGTTGCCCCGCAGACCGGACAGGGTTCGCCTGCCTCAAGCTTCGAGGCGAGGTGAAGCGCTTGGGCTTCCGAAAGGCTTCGTTCAGCCTCCTCAAACCTTGATCGAGCGTCGTCTGTTAGGCGGATCGCTGCTTCGCACTTGGAAGTTTGTTTCTGTACGGCGACCTGTGCGGTAAGTACTTCGTTTTCCGCCTTCTCGTATGTCTTGGCCATGATGAGAGACGAAGTCAGAATTTGGAAGTGGGTGGTAATATCCTTTCGGCGCCCTTCAGACTGGCGAAACACTTTTAGCGCCTCGGCTTTCTCACGATGCAATCCTTGCAGGTCGGTCAGTTCCTGCTGAGCTACGTTAAGGTTGTGGTTCGCCTGCCGCTCTGCCGCCTTCGCCGCTTCGACTTTTTCTTTGCCGCCCGCAGCTTTGTCGAGGACCAGCTTGAATCGTTCGAATTCATCCAACTTCCGGCGCAGCCTTTCAATATCATCAGCCCTGCTTGATTCATTGTTCAGCGCTTCGGCTGCCGATTTAGCTTCCTCTTCGGCACGCACAGCGGACACTTGCGTCTCCGCTAGTTTCTTTTCAGCATCTCTGACTTCGCTGCGGGTCTGCTCGACATGTCGCTCTGTGTCGATCATGGAACGCGCTCGCTCCGCTTTCACCACCCGTTCTGCTAGCGCATCCATTCCGCTCTTGTGGGCTTGAAGCTCAGTGAGAATCTTTTGAGATTCCTCGGCAATTTTGAACTTAGCTTCGATCGCTTCAGCGTCCCGTAGAGTCGTTTGGGCGGATGCGAAAGTCGCGCGGGCGACCTTCTCTGTTTCTAGGCGCTGTGCACGTTCCGCGACGGCGCCCACGATACCGGCAATCAGCGCATCGGTACTTTCGAATCCTTCTGACGAGAGTTGCCGGGCGCAGAGTTCACGCTCTTCACGTACACTTCGCTCCGCAGTCTCCGCCTTCGCTTTCAGATCAACCATCAGTGACTGGTAGAGAGAAACGTCGAACAGGTCGCGAAGGATATCCAGGCGCTCCTTCGTTTTGGCAGAAAGAAAGGTCTCGAAGCGTCCCTGCGGCAGGAGAACAATCTGCCGGAACTGCTCGGGGCCATAACCCAGCAATTCCGAAACGGCTAAATCAACATCACGCACCTTCTTTTCGGCAATAACTTTGCCGCGCTGATCTTCGTTGATCTCATCTGGCGCGAGACCTGTCGCATCGAAAAGAAAAGCTTCGTGTGGGCTTCGAGTCTCGCCATCTCCGCGTTGCTTTGGCCGCATCTGGTCAGGTCGCCGCACAATGACGAAGCGCTTCCCGCTTACGTCGAACACGAGTTCCACCTCAGTAGCAACTGTCGGGGCCGCATGGTCAGATCGAAGCGACGGGGTCTCTTGTTCGGTCTTGGCTGGTTCGCCGAAAAGCGCGAAGGTCATGGCACTGAAGATCGTGGATTTTCCCGATCCGGTCTGTCCGTAGATGCCAAAAAGACCTGCTTCGACGGCATCGCGAAAATCGATCACTTCCCGCTCCGGATAGGGGCCGAAGGCTTGTATCGTTAGTCGTACAGGTTTCATTTCGCGTCCTCCGCTTCACGCATCCTATGGAGGGCCGAAGTAACGACAACGAGTTCGTCGTCAGACAATGAATCGTCTCTGACGATTTCAAGAAAGCTTCCGACGACCTCAATTGGACTAGCTGCTTTCGTGGCACGCCCTCCGGTTAACTTGACCTCCGGCGTCCGCTCATCCTTCGCATATATCAATTCACATGCGTTCGGGAATACATCGCGTAGGCGTTTCATCCCGTCTATCACCGGCGTATCATCGGTGAGAACTGCCTTTACAAAATCATAGGAAGGTTCTGCGAGGAGCAGTTCGGCGTACTTTCCTCTGAGAACGCGGGCGCCGCGAACCGGTTCAAATGGGACCACCTCGACCGCAACTTGGCCCGCCGCGTCGATCTCGACTAAGTTCATAGACTTAGGCGCACCTGCTTCGTCGAATCCAAAAGCAAGCGGCGAACCGGAGTACCGGATGTGGGGTGCGCCGACCGACTGCGGACGATGTAGGTGCCCAAGCGCAACGTAATGCGCGCCGTCGAAGGTCTCCGGTCGAACTGTTTCAATACCACCGACTCTAGCGAGCGGTCGCTCGCTGTCACTTCCCAATGCGCCCGCAACGAAAGCATGCGCAACGATTACCCAACGTGCCCCAGGGGGAACATGTCGCCGTGCTGCAGCGACTTGTGCAGCGACAACATCTTCCGGTGTCTGGATAGACTCATCGGCGAAACACTGGCGCGCCGCATATTCATATGAAAATGGCAGTCCAGAGAATGCGACCACGCCATGCATGTCCGAAAGGAGAAGAGGTTTTTCATCGAGAATGATCACGCCTCGAATGTGGGCTCGCCGCGTGTCAGTCATGATCGACATCGAGGCGATTCGATCTCCGGAGTCGTGGTTGCCCGCGATCATGATCACCGCAGCCGCTGTCTCGGTGGCGACTCGCGTCAGAAAGGCATTGAATTGGCGAACCGCGGGAGCCGGTGGGACGGCGCGGTCAAATATATCGCCTGCGATTACAAGAGCATCGACATGAAGATCACGGACGGCACGTACAATCTGATCGAGCACCGCCTGGTGATCGGTATCGAGAGAAATCCCGCTGAACTGGCGGCCCAGGTGCAAGTCTGAGGTGTGGAGAATCTTCACGATCTATCTTTCTATATAAAAACTATACATATAAAAACTAGATGGACTTGGCCCGAGAGTCAATATATCTTTGTTCATATGACCCTCGACGACCTCAAGTATGCTCAGAGAGCACGCCTAATTTTCCTTGATCGCTGCTTTACTTGGCGGGGGGTGGCGAACCGCCGGGACCTCATCGAGAGCTTCGGGATTTCCACAGCACAGGCGGCGATTGATTTCCGTGTTTACCTCGAGCTCGTGCAAGGCGCTCCACCCACCTATGATCCTGCACGTAAAACGTACATTGCCGCGACCGCGCACAAATCATTAGCTTTATCGAACCTCACGGAAGCGTTCGATGTTCTCATAGACCGGCAAGAAGATTCGCATTCGTCCGCGTTGCCTCGGCCTGAAAGGAAGGCCGATCCGAAAATCATCGCCCGGCTACATCAGACAATGCGGTCCGGCAATGCCCTCCATGTTCGCTACACGTCCATGTCATCTGGTGTGGACCAAGGGCAGTGGATAGCGCCGATCCGCTTCACATCGGACGGCGAAAGCGTTCACCTGCGAGCGTACAGCTTTAGACACATGGAATACCGAAACTATCTCCCAATTCGAATTGAACCTGAGAGTTCGTTTGAGGAGAAGGTCCTCGATGAACCACTTCCCGAGGACATGGACTGGAACACCATTGCGGTTATTTGGCTGCGCCCCAAATCAACCCTTTCAAATCAGCAAGCCAAGGTGGTTCGACGAGAATTTGGGTTTGAGAAAGAGTGGCTGCGGGTAGAGACCCGCAAAGCGCTGGAATTTTTCTTCGATCATCGGTGGGGGCTTGATGAAACAAGCGCACGTCTTGAGAGAGCGAGGACCGAATACAAACCACTAGCGTTGCATGACGGCAATGCAACTTGAGCACAAAATAAGCAACATCAGCTGTTGCGGCACGACACCTCACTTTGCCTGAGCCTAATCTCCGCCTGGTTAGAGGCAAGGCCGTTGAATGTCCGTTTTCCGCAAACAAACTAAACAAATTAATGTCAGCTTCTGGCGCAAAGCCGCCCCCCACATTTCCACTCGACTTCCTCTGCCAACAGAGCGTTGCTGTATCTGTCAGGCACCAAAGAGCGCCCGATAGGACCTGCCCCGCGGCGCCACTGCCACTCGGGGCTTCTGACAGTGACGGCATGAGCCGTCGCCAACGAAGCCCGAAGGAGGCAGATCATGAAGCCGCAGAGCAACAAATCAACAACCCGCAAGCCCACGAAGAAGACCGCACCGCAACATCGAGCCCCCTCGAAGTCGACCGCTCCCGTAACAAAACCCACAACGAACGTCCGCGCAACGACTCGGTCATCAAAGCCTTCCGAGACAGCACAGCGCACACCAAGCAAGCTCAGCATCATCATCGAGATGCTAAAGCGACCCGACGGAACGACCATCAATGATCTAAGCGCAGCAACCGGCTGGCAGGCACACAGCGTGCGCGGCTTCCTGTCGGGAACGGTAAAGAAGCGCCTTGGCCTGACGCTGACATCCGAGACTTCCGACAAGGCCGGTCGCCGCTATCGCATCATCGGAGCGTAGGTCCATGCCGGCGACAGCTACTGACAATATCGAGGTCGAGATCGATGGACTGCGCCATCTCGACCTCGACGCTCTTCGCCTGCGCTGGCGCACGGCTTTCCGACGGACAGCGCCAGCACACCTGCCCCGCCACCTTCTCCTGCGCCTGCTGGCTTACCGCCTGCAGGCGCAGGCGTTAGGCGATATCAACAAGGAGACAGAACGGTTTCTTGATCAACTCACTAGACAAAGCAAAGGCAACAGTCTTTCCAAGGGCAATACATCTGACGGCAAAAACAATACGGTTATGGCGGTGCCTGCTAAAGAGGCGTTAGCGCCCGGGACGCTTCTCATCCGCGATCATGATGGAGCACGCCATCAAGTGATGGTCCTCGAGGACGGCTTTGCCTGGAGCGGCAATATCTACCCAAGCCTGTCAAAGGTCGCATTGGCGATCACTGGTACCAACTGGAATGGCCCCCGCTTCTTCGGCCTACGTGACCAGAAGAGAGCCAGGTCATGAAGCAACCCCTTGTCAAAACACGTCGCTGTGCCATCTATACCCGCGTCTCCACTGACCACGGGCTTGAACAGGACTTCAACTCACTTGATGCCCAGAGAGAGGCCGCAGAAGCCTTCATAAAGAGCCAGTCCCATGAAGGCTGGCGGCTCATCGAGGCCGCCTATGACGATGGTGGGTTCTCAGGTGGGTCCATGGAGCGACCTGCCCTGCTCCGGCTTCTGGACGATATCCGTTCAGGCCTCGTCGATGTTGTGGTTGTCTACAAGGTCGACCGCCTCACTCGGTCGCTTGCCGACTTTGCCAAGCTCGTCGAGCTCTTCGATGCTCAAGGCGTCTCGTTTGTCTCGGTTACCCAAGCCTTCAATACGACCTCAAGCATGGGACGGCTCACGCTCAACGTCCTTCTCTCCTTCGCCCAGTTCGAACGTGAGGTGACCGGCGAGCGCATCCGGGACAAGATCTCGGCCTCCAAGAAGAAGGGCATCTGGGTTGGAGGGGTTGTGCCGCTGGGATACCGGGTCGAAGACAAAAGACTGCTGATTGACGAGGCCGAGGCTGAGACCGTTCGCATGATCTTTGAACGCTATCTCGCTCTCGGTTCCATGCTCCCACTTCTCGCAGAACTCCATGATCGTGGTGTCAGAACACGAAGACGGGCTCTCGCAACAGGGCAAACAATCGGCGGCATTCCTTTTACGAAGGGGCCCTTGGCTCACCTCCTCAAGAACCGCACATATATCGGCGAGATCAACCACAAGGGCACGAGCTACCCCGGCGAGCATCAACCGATTATCGATCCGGCCCTGTTCGAAGCAGTCCAGGCAATGCTTGCCAAAAACTTGCAGGTCCATCGCGCCACGCGATCAGCGTCCGAAGCACTTCTGCTGGGCCTGCTCGTCGATGATCGAGGCAACACCATGACACCATCCTATTCCAACAAAGGCGGGGTTAGGTACCGCTACTATGTCAGCAGGGCTCTGACGGAAGGCCGCCAGAAGAACGCGGGTTCAGTCGCCCGGGTGTCGGCCCCAGAGATCGAAACGCTTGTCAGCAATGCTCTGCAGTCACTCGAACAGGTCAGCTCGGCGGACCAACCGAGCGACGCGCCGCTTCACATCAAACAAATCGTCGATCGAGTGATCATCGCCAAAGGTGAGATCACGATCAGGCTCACCGATGAAGCGGCTGAAGCCGCCGGACAGCAGGCGATCATCCTTCCTTGGTCGCGCAAGCCAACCCGCATAAGACGCGAGATCATCGCGCCCGACAGAGTGGATCAACGGCCGATCCGTTCTGAAACAAGAACGACACTTGTACAGGCTATCGCAAAGGGAAGATTATGGCTCAACGAGCTTGTATCCGGCGAGCTCCCCGATCCGGACGCTATCGCCAAACGCGAGGGGCGAAGCAAACGATCCGTCCACATGATGCTCTCGCTCGCCTTCCTCGCGCCTGACATCGTCGAGGCAGCTGTCGCGGGCACTCTACCTCGCGGAATTGGCGTCACCCGTCTCACCGATTTACCGTCAAGCTGGGTGATGCAACGCGAGAAGCTTGGGCTGCCAGCAAGAGCATAGAGGCCCTTCTGTGCGCCCCAGAGACCCAATTAGATATGGACTGCACGGTTCGATCCGCCGTCATACGGACTGCGAACCCGTCTCTGCTAGCGCGCGGCAAAGATTCGAGGAAACGGTTTGGAGCGACCAGAGACAATGGCCACACCAGCCACTATCCAACGTCTGTATGTAGTCTCAGAGACTGCAATTTTGCGCGGCCGCATGGCTAACCGCCGGACACGTCGCCACTTCTTGCGACCGATGAAAATTGTCCGGTTCGCACAATGCGCATGGTGGGCCCGGCAGGACTCGAACCTGCGACCAAACCGTTATGAGCGGTCCGCTCTAACCAACTGAGCTACAGGCCCCCAGCGCCTCCCCCGACATAGCGCAATCCGCTCGCGGGGTGAAGCCGTATAACAGATTTTCACACCCGCCTGAACAGAGGGTTTTTTAGCCGTAATTTTGCCCCAGTCGCCTCCGATGCTCCACACATGGGTACATCTGAACACAGACGACAACAGGAGCACGGCACTATGGCCTCCCAGAAATTCCATCCCAACCGGCAGATCGCGACGCGCATCGCGCTGAGTCTCGCAGCCGCCCTCGCGCTCGGCGCCCTCCTCGCGCCCGCCTTTTCCGGCCCCGCCCGCGCCGACACCACCACGCCTCAGCGCAGCATGACGATCACCGGCACCGGCGATGTCAGCGCCCGGCCCGACATCGCCTATCTCGATTCAGGCGTCGTCAGCGAAGGCAAAACGGCCGCCGCCGCGCTCGCAGAAAACACCAAAACCATGAACGCGCTCTTTGCCGGTCTCGAGACCATGAAAATCGCCAAAGACGACATCCGCACCTCGCAGTTCTCGGTGAACCCCCTCTACACCAACCCGCCCGTTCGCCCCGACAACACGCAGGAAGCGCCGACCATCCGCGGCTATCAGGTGACCAATCAAGTGACCGTCACAGTGCGCAAACTCGACAGCCTCGGTGCCGTTCTCGACAAGCTCGTGTCGCTAGGTTCCAACCGTCTCGACAGCATCCGCTTTGAAATCGAAAACCCCGCCCCCATGCTCGACAAGGCGCGCGAAGCCGCTGTGCTCGACGCGCTGCGCAAAGCCAAACTCTATGCCAAAGCCTCCGGCGTGGCGCTCGGTGCAGTGATGAACATTTCTGAAAGCAGCAATTACCAGCAGCCCATGTATATGAAAGCCGCCATGGATATGCGCGAAGGCGGCGCTGTGCCGGTTGCCGCCGGTACGCAACAGGTTTCGGCAGGCGTGTCGCTCACCATCGCTATCGAATAATCTGAACGCACGACATCGAAGGCTGTGGCCGCACTCAACCTGTGCAGCCGCAGCCTTTTGCGTTTGCGGGACCTGACGCGCGCAAACAACGGCATGAAGGCACACCCGCCGCACAAACCGTGCTGAGATAATGATCAAGCGCCGCCGACATCAGCGCCTGACGCGACACCTGCAACTGCGCAGCGGCCACACGCAACCGAAAATGCTGCGCCTCGCTCAACCGCATCGCCACCTTGAGAGATGGCTCTGCCGCAACGCTTTGCGCGGGCACCACCACAGGCGCATGACGCACCTCCGGCATGGTCACATCGTGCGGTCGCCAGCGCTCTTCCAAAGCCTGACGATCCGCCGATGGACCCGCCTCGCCCTTGCGCGCGAGCAAGCTCCCCGTGATCGATGCGAATTTCGCCGCACTCATCGGCTCTTCTCCGAACCTTGTGTTGAAACCCGCTCAGCACCGCGACGACCGAAGACACCGAGACGCTTGTCCGGCAAAGGCGCAACGTCCCGCGCACTATGCATAGGCGGCGGGGACGGACGCGGTTGCGGCTGCGGCGGAGGCACCCAGGCAGGAACAGGCACCGCCGCAAACATCGGACGCAGCGGCGCATCGTCAAGCCCTTCCGCCGGATCATAAGCAAAGCGCACCGACGCGCCGTCGCGGATCGCGAGAGACACGTCGACCTCTTCGGCTTCGATCTCGGCCTCGACTTCCACTTCAACTTCGGGTTCGCGAACGGCTTCCGCTGTCTCAACAAGTGCCTCTGCCGCAAGCACTTCCTGAACCGGTGCTTCAACCACAGGCTCCACACGCGCGGTCACCGTGGCGAGTGGCGACAGTGCATCGAGTTTGGTCTCGACGCGCGGCGCATCCGCCGCAGCGCCCTTCAGCCGCGCCAAACGCCCCGCCATATAGCCCCAAAGCGCCGACACTTCGCGCGCCGATTTCGATTTCGCATCGATCTCGCCGATGGTTTTCCCATCGACCATCGAGGCCGCAAAATCAACGCGGTGATGCAAGGTCACCGGCGCAACAGTGCCGTGCTGCGACAGCGCCACAGCACTCTCGCCTGTGATCTTCGCGCGCGCCGTGGCGGCATTGATGACGAATACCAAAGGCTTTTGCAGATGCTCGACAATGTCGATGGTCGCGCCTACCGCACGCAGATCATGCGGACTTGGCCGCGCCGGAATGATGACGAGATCCGCATGCGCCACAACGCTCGCAATCGAATGCGTGATCGCGGGCGGCGTGTCGATGACGGCGAGCTTCACACCCATCTCGCGCAACTCGGAAAGACACGCGCCCAACTCGTCAATCGCCACGCGCGCAAAGGCCGGCGTCTCGCTGGCGCGCGCATTCCACCAATCAGAGAGCGACCCCTGCGGGTCCGTATCGATCAGCACAACGGGACCGGCGCCGCGCGCTTCGGCTTCGACGGCGAGATGTCCGGACAAAGTGGTCTTGCCCGATCCGCCTTTCTGCGATGCCAAAACAACGACCTGCATCCGCCTTCGCGCTCCTCATGTCTCATGGAAATTCCGTCCAGCCATTGAAGCGCGAACTCCTTTAAGGGTCCGGTAACGGAAATGTTCAAATTGTTAAGACCCTGCGGATTGAGCCAAAAAACGGGGATAAAGCCTCGCCATACCCTCGAACAACACCTCGGAATCCGTGTCCATTCCTGTCCCTTTTCGAGCCTTTCCATGTCGAGGGTACAAGCCCTGCCAGAGGGTGGTGATTTCTTCCTTATCCCCCCGGCGAACGACCCCGATCTATCCCCGCCCCAAACGCCAATGAAAAATAATTATTGTAATGAGACAAAAATCTCATTACATAACCGCGCGCGGCAAACCCAGCATCAAAAGGAGATATCCCCGATGTCGCTCCCCTCGCCCCTCAGCCGGTCCGAGATGGACCGCAAGCTCGACGAACATTTCACCTATGAAGCGCGCGACGATGTCGAAGGCGTGCTCGCCACGCTGACGCCGGACGTGGAACACGACGTGGTCGGCTGGCCGACCGGCCCCGCACAAGGCCGCGACGGCGCGCGCCCCTTCTACGAATCCCTCTTCGCCGACCTGTCGGACGGTTCGGCCACATCGCTGAAGCGCTACTACGGCGACAATTTTATGGTCGATGAATCGCTCTGGTCGGGCCGCGCCACGGGCCACCCCTTCGGGCTTGAAGGCCGCGACCGCCCGCTCGCCTTCCGCCTGCTGCACATCATCGAATTTGCCGGTGACGGCAATATCAAACGCGAGAATGTCTGGCTCGACCTCGCCAGCATCATGCAACAACTGCCGCAGGACTGATGCAGATGGCACCGACCCCCAAACCACCCGCCAAAAAGCCGAAAGCGAACGGCGGCCGCCCCAACCAGAAGCTCCGCACCCGCAAAGACCTGCTGCGCGCGGCGGCCAAGCTGATGAACGAGGGCCGCAAACCCACGCTCGACGAAGTGGCCGCCGAAGCGCAAATCTCGCGCGCGACGGCCTATCGCTATTTCCCCAAAGCCGACACGCTGCTGCTCGAAGCCGCCCTCGACCTCGCCCTGCCGGACGCCGATACTCTGTTCAAGGATGATACCGCCTCCGGCACGCCACCCGACAGCGACCCCGTCGCCCGCATGGCGCGCGTGGACACGGCCTTCCACGACATGATGGCAAAAAACGAAGTGCCGCTGCGCATGATGCTCTCCGCCTCGATGGAACGCCGCCTCAAAACCGGCGACGACACGCTGCCCGCCCGCCAAAACCGCCGCTCCCCCCTCATCGCGGCAGCACTCGCGCCTGCGCGCAAAACCTTCAAACCCGCCGACTACGACAAGCTGCAAAAGACGCTCGCCCTCATCATCGGTACGGAGGCGATGGTGGTGTTCAGGGATGTGCTGGACGTGGACGAGGCGGAAGCGCGCGACGTGACGCGCTGGGCGATCAGGGTACTGATTGAAGGGGCCGCGAAAGACTAATCTCCCGCTGGCCCTATCGCTCAGACCGTTTCGAGAACAGAATTCTTCGCGTCGAGTTGCAACACGACGGGACGATGCGCGCCCGCTTCCGCTTCCGACATCTGCGCGTAGGAAATGATGATGACGAGATCATCGATCTGGGCGAGCCGCGCGGCCGCGCCATTGATCCCGATCATGCGCGAGCCCGCGGGGGCCTCGATGGCATAGGTGGTGAAGCGCGCACCCGTGTTGATGTTCAGCACATCGACCTGCTCATTGGGCAGGATGCCCGTGGCGGTCAGGAAATCCTTATCGATGGAAATCGAGCCTTCATAGTGAAGGTCGCATTGGGTGACAGCGGCGCGATGGATCTTCGCTTTCATCATCGTGAGGTTCATCGGGGCAGCACTCCACGTCACAGGGTCGGCAGGCCGACGGATTATTGTCGGCGCGGTTCTAGCGAATGGGCGGGAAGCTGTCCAGATGGATATAGGGGTCGCTGTTATACGGGTGCTCGGCGTGGAACAGGGGCAGTGGAGCGTGATCCCCGCCACCCGCAAAACCGCCGCTCTACCCTTATCGCGGCGGCGCTCGCCCCCGCCCGCAAAAGCTTCAATCCCGCCGACCACGGCAGACTGCAAGAGGTGATGGTGGAGTCTAGTGATGTGCTGGAGGTTGACTAAGCCGAAACATGGGACGTAACGAAACATGTCATCAGATTACGGATTGAGTGAAAAAAGGTAGGAAAGGAGGTCGCTTGGAAATACCTTTGTCGCAAACCCACATCGAACACGTAAGCAAAAGTGTTTGTTACACTAGAATTGAGACTACGATTCTCCGAACTTCCTCAAAAGAGATCATGCAACAATGAACAACGCATACGGAGATGAGAGCTGTGGCGAAGACTACGTTTCTTATGCTTTCGTTTCGGCGAAGGATGAGAAATTGAGGGAGTTGGAATCCAGTATCAATACTATAAAACTGAAGTTCGGTGGTTCACCGCAATTCAAATTGCATTGCCGAGAGCTTTTTGCCGGTGATGCTCGCGCCAAATCTAGTTGGTCACATTTGGAATCAAACGATGTTTTCCAACTATATGAGGAGTTGCTCGCTCTGTTTGTTGGAACCGAATATTACAAGGTGGTTTCAATCGCAAAAATAGCAGAATTTCCCAAAGAACTTCCTTCTGCTGAAATGACTCATATCGAACCGGAAAAGAAAATTCCCTCAATTTGGACAAAGCGTGTCCCGCTCAAATCAAAGCAGCTCGCGCTTTTTTGTGCTCAGGGCGCTCTAATCGACGTCGAGAACCAGTTGGGGTTCGAAAATACTCGCTTTTGGCTCGACCCGGACTATTCAAGAGTTGATTGGTTTCATGGAAAAACTAAGGCGACGCCTCAGATAGAAAATATCTTTATCGACATTGATCCCAGCAAGGAGCCAAAAAAAATGCGAGCAATTCCCATCAGCGAAATCAATGTCTCTTTGTTGGAAATCGCGGACTGCATCGCATATACAGCCCAAAAGAAAAACACTTTCAATGCAACAAAACGGGGACATAAGTTTAAGAAATTGTTTGAGATAGCATCTCCAAGAGTTGTTCGCTTCTCGGTCCACCAAAACGGGAGGTTTGGATTTTTGGTCCCTAAATAGCAGCTTCATTTTTCACCCGATTGAAATGAACGCGGGCGCCTCCCTCTTAGGGAGAGGCCGGGTTCCGCCCGCGAACATGAAAAGCCCGGATCGCTTGATCTAGGCTTTCTGTTTTTGTCGCTGAAGCGGCCCCCACCCAAAAAATTCAAAGCGAATTTTTTGACCTCCCCACAAGGTGGAGGTGGAATTATCTCTTTCAAAACACCGTGGTCGGAACAACGTCACTTTCCGTCTCCCCTCCCTCCCCCAATCATGCACAATGACCCTCACACATCGGCATCAGCCGTACCGTTCGGGGGGACATCATCATGTGGGAACAGATTGCGGCCATAGGGTCGGTGGGGATCGCTTGTCTCAGTATTTTCGGCAGTTGGCTGGCGTGGCGGCGGGCGGCGCTGAAGGGCGATGATGTGCTCAACTGGGCGATGCGGGTGATCGCGGCGCAGAGGACCATTGCGCTGCTGACGGACCCGAAATTCGGCGCGGGCACGGACGCCGGTGAGACGGCAAAGCGGCTCGCGGCGCTGGCCATCGAAACATCGGTGCTGACCGAATGTGGGCGGTTGTTTTTCAGGAACACCAAACTGACGCTGCACGGACGCGACAAGCATGCGGCCTATCGGGGCTATCGCACTGTCATTCTCGACCAGATCATGATCGCCCATCAGGTGGCCTGCGCATGGGCGGCAGCAGACGCGGACACGCGGGCGCGGCTTCATCTGCTGGCGGAAGATTGCGCGCGCGAATTTGTGTCACTGGCGCAGAAGGAAGTCGGTCGGTCGCGCACGGTGTCGAGTGTGACGAAGAAAGGCGGCAGCGGCACGGGGATTGCCGCGCTGGTGGCGGGGGTGGATGCGGGCCGTGTGGCGGGGTTGCGCGGGGAGGTTGGCTGAGGGTGACTTCGCCTACACCCCATTCGACTTCGCCCGACTTGATCGGGCGATCCATCTTTGCGACGACACGCGAAGGAAGATGGATGCCCCGATCAAGTCGGGGCAAGGCGGAGTGGGATAAGCGTGCCGCTCGCGAATACAAAAAGCCCGGATCGATTGATCCGGGCTTTTGTTTGCGAAGGAAGGAAGACCCACACCCTGCCCTCTCCCAGAGGGAGAGGGTTAGAGCAGGAAATCAGTTATCGAGGAACGAACGCAGTTTGCGGCTCCGTGACGGATGCTTCAGCTTGCGCAGCGCCTTGGCTTCAATCTGGCGGATACGTTCGCGTGTGACCGAGAACTGCTGGCCGACTTCTTCCAGCGTGTGGTCGGTGTTCATGCCGATGCCGAAGCGCATGCGCAGCACGCGCTCTTCGCGCGGCGTGAGCGAGGCGAGCACGCGGGTGGTCGTTTCGCGCAGGTTCGACTGGATCGCCGCGTCGATCGGCAGGATCGCGTTTTTGTCTTCGATGAAATCGCCGAGATGGCTGTCTTCTTCGTCGCCGATGGGCGTCTCAAGCGAGATCGGCTCTTTGGCGATTTTGAGAACCTTGCGGACTTTTTCCAAAGGCATGCCGAGTTTTTCGGACAATTCTTCCGGTGTCGGTTCGCGGCCGATTTCGTGCAGCATCTGGCGCGAGGTGCGCACCAGCTTATTGATCGTTTCGATCATATGCACAGGAATACGGATGGTGCGCGCCTGGTCGGCAATCGAACGCGTGATCGCCTGACGGATCCACCATGTGGCATAGGTCGAGAATTTGTAACCACGGCGATATTCGAATTTATCGACCGCCTTCATCAGACCGATATTGCCTTCCTGAATGAGATCGAGGAATTGCAGACCACGGTTTGTATATTTCTTGGCGATGGAGATGACGAGGCGGAGGTTGGCTTCGACCATTTCCTTCTTGGCGATGCGCGCTTCGCGCTCGCCCTTCTGCACGCCGGACACGATGCGGCGGTATTCGGCAATGTCGAGGCCGGTTTCGGCCGACAGCGTCTGAATCTGGATACGCAGGTCTTTGACCTGATCGCGCGCGTCCTTCGTGAAGCTCGTCCAGCCCTTGCCCCTGAGGCGCGACACGCGGCGCATCCAGTTGGGGTCCAGCTCTTCGCCGTAATATTGCTTCAGGAATTCTTCGCGCGGGATGCCGTGGCTTTCGCCGATGCGCAGCAGACGACCTTCGAGACCCATGAGGCGCTTTGAAATCGCGTAAAGCTGCTCGACAAGGCTCTCGATACGATTGTTGTTGAGCGCGAGGCTTTTGACTTCTTCGATGAGGTCGGCGGTGAGCTTGGCGTATTTCTTTTCGTTGGCGTCGGCACCGTCTTCGCCCTTGAGGGCAGCTTCCACGCGGCTGTCCTGCAGCTTGCGGAGTTTCTTATAATCGTTGGCGATCTTGTCGAAGCTCTCAAGCACCTTGGGCTTCAGTTCCGCTTCCATCGCGGCCAGCGACATGGAGTTGTCGCTCTCTTCGCCATCGTCATCGACTTCTTCTTCTTCAGGCTCGACGCGCGGCGGCGCTTCACCGTTGAGCGCGGCCTGGCTGTGATCGATCTTCTTGGCGTCGGGGCCAGCGAAGGTCGCGTCCAGATCGATAATGTCGCGAAGGAGAATTTTGCCTTCGTTCAGCTCGTCGCGCCAGATGATGATGGCCTGAAAAGTCAGCGGGCTTTCGCAGAGGCCCGCGATCATGGTTTCGCGGCCGGCCTCGATGCGTTTGGCGATTGCGATTTCGCCTTCGCGCGAGAGAAGTTCAACCGAACCCATTTCGCGCAGATACATGCGGACGGGATCATCAGTGCGGTCAAGCGCGGTGGAGGACTGGCCGGTGATGGCGACGGCTTTGGAACGCGAGGGCGCGTCCTCATCATCATCGTCGTCGGCGCCTGCTTCTTTTTCTTCCGCGTCGCCTTCGCCGCTATCGTCGGCCTCATCATTCTCGACGACGTTGATGCCCATTTCGGAAAGCATCGACAGCGTGTCTTCGATCTGTTCGGAGGAAAACTCCTCAGAGGGCAGAACCTTGTTCAGCTCGTCATAAGTGACAAAGCCGCGCGTCTTGGCGGCCTTGATCATCTTCTTGACCGCGGCATCGGACATATCAAGAAGCGGGCCGTCGGTTGTGGCTTCCGCTGCCGCTTCCGGGGCTTCTGTCTGTTCTGCCGTCTTTGTCGCCATAGAGTGGCACTCCGTCTTAATACTGGGACCGGACACGCATGATGCGCGCAGGCCCGAATTCTGAAGTTTGTCGCGCGAAACCGCACCCGCACATACAAACGCACAAACCCGCGCCAGCGTCCGGTTACAAAACCGGCCGCCGCCCCGCGGTCATTTCATCTCATCGCACTCAGGGTCCCCAACAATCTTGTCGCCTGAACACGCCGTGGCACCCCTGCCGCGACGCATGATTAGTCACTCATCTCCGCACCCAGTTCCGGTCGCTCGCTTTGCAATTCCTTTTGCAGGTCCTGCATCCGCGCCCAGTTCTCTTCGCTCATATCGGCCGCTAAAGCCCGCTCCGCCGCGCGAAACTCCGCTTCCAGCGTCACGGTCCGCCGATGGCTCGACAGCAACCGCAGGAAGCCCGCTTCGGCTTCAGCCGCAGACGCCTCTGCAAGCGCGAACCGGTCCGTTTGAACCGCTGCCCCGCTTGCCAGACGCTGTGCTATATCCGCGAAATCCCTATAAACCAAATGGTCCATCAGCGCCGCTCTTTCAAGAGGCGCATTCAGAGCCGCTATATCTATGATTTCATTGCGCAATTTGTCAAGTGCGGCGGTTTTGATGGTGAGTCGCGAAATCTCCTCGTAATGGGTCTCAAGGAGGTCGGGATGGTTCAAAACGGCGCTCAGGAGCACATGCTCCATCTTTTCAGCCGTGCCCGCACCGCTGCGGGCGAGCGCTGAACGGCGCAATTCCGGTGTCACGGGCTGCAAACGCGGGTCAAACCGCTGGCCGGGCTTCCACGGGCCCTTGCGGAAACCGCCACCACCCGCCCGATTTTGACCGAATGAGCCGCGCGCGCCCTGTTTGGGACCAAACAACCGCTCGATACGGCCCCGCAAATCCTGCTGGTAGTAGCCACGCACCTTGGGGTCCGCGACCTGCCCGATGACTTCCTCGATACGGGCCTCAAGCGCCGCACGACGCTCCGGCGTGTCCCAAGTGCCCGACTGAAACTCTTTCTCCCAAACCATGTCGGCGAGCGGGCGCGCGGCATCGAGCACGGCATGCATCGCCTCACCGCCGCTTTCGCGCACGAGATCGTCAGGGTCCTTGCCATCCGGCAGCAGCGCAAAGCGAAGCGAGTGGCCGGGCTTCAACAACGGCAACACGCGTTCGACGGCACGGAAGGCAGCTTTCAATCCGGCGCGGTCACCGTCGAAGCAAAGGATTGGCTCGGGCGCCATGCGCCACATGAGGCCGATCTGGTCTTCGGTGAGCGCGGTGCCGAGCGGCGCGACGGCATTGTCTATGCCGCCCTGCGCCATGCCGATGACATCCATATAGCCTTCAACCGCGATGACCGTGCCGAGATCGTAAGATGGCTTGCGGGCCTGATGCAGATTGTAAAGCCCGCGGCCCTTGTGAAAGAGCGGCGTCTCCGGCGAATTGAGATATTTCGCCTTCTGCTCAGCATCCAGCGCACGCCCGCCAAAAGCGATGCAACGGCCCCGCGCATCAGCGATGGGAAACATCAGCCGGTTGCGGAAACGGTCATAGGGCTCGGGAATATCGTCGCCGTGGATGATAAGGCCCGCTTCGGCCATCTGCGCGACGGTGACACCCTTGGCCTTCAGATGGTTCATCAACTGATGACGGTCTGAACGATCCAACCCCGGCGAATAGCCAAGGCCGAAACGCTCAATAATGTCGGCGCGAAGCCCGCGCCGTTCAAGATAGCGCCGCGCTTCCGCACCCGCACCGCTCTTGAGCTTCTCGCGGAAAAACTGAGACGCCATTTCCATCACGTCGATGAGCGTCGCCGCCTCGCGTTCGCGCTCCACATTGCGCTCGTCGCGCTGGGGCATCTCAAGCCCCGCCTCGCCCGCCAGCCGCTCGACGGCTTCAAGGAAGGAGAGGTTTTCGGTCTTTTCCAGAAATTTGATGACGTCGCCGTGTTCACCCGACGAGAAGCAATGCCAGAACTGCTTGTCGTCATTCACGGTGAAAGACGGCGACTTTTCATTGTTGAACGGCGACAGACCGACAAACTCGCGCCCCCGCCGGATCAGCTTCACCTTGCGCCCAACAACATCGGAGACGCGGATACGCGCCTTCAACTCGTCGAGAAAGGACTTGGGGAAGCTCATGGGGAATGCGCCGCAATTTCAAGGTTTCGCCATTCTCGCATAAGCGGGGGGCCGATAGCGAGGGATCGTCACGCCAGAATCTGTGGAGAAACGCCAGAAATGCACACGCGTGAGTAAAATCACCCTGTCGACACGTAAATCCAAGCGCCTAGTGTGAAAACTACATCCGCCGAAATAACGGAAAAATGCCCTTATTACCCGGGGATCGATCTCCGCCCCTCAAAGGCCTCAATGATCTCTCTGAACAAATATCATAGATTTCCGGCCCTGATCAGAGTCTCAAGGGTTTGTGCCGTTTTCATCGCGATTGGATGTTTGGTGCCACTGGTCTACCAGATTTCCGGCCCGGAGAATCTGAGTGGGACTTACCTTGTCCTTACACCCATACCGCCGCTTCCAACGGTCATAAGTTTTCTGCTCGGCAGTCTGGTTATATTGCTTCTGACAAATTCCGAGACGCAAAAACCCTACCAATTATTCGTCTTGCGCTTTGCCGCCGTTCTCATTCTGGCTATCAACCTGATTGCCATTTTGAACGAGATTGCGAATGGCTCCTCTGTGGTTAACGTGCCGCAAATCACCATCACAACAGCAATCAATTTTGCACTCTTTGCCATCGCCGCCGCGCTCGGAAGAACCCAACTGACGGGGCATATCTCGGCCATTCTTTTGTTATGCGGCTTGATCACAACGAGCCTCGCGCTCGTTGGTTATGCTTTCGACGTCAGAGACATCCGATGGGTCTCCGCTTTCGAAGCCTGGTCCGTGCCAACGGCAATCAGCTTTGCTCTGCTTTTTTTCGCTGCGCTTTTTGCGAGACCGCAGCTCGGCTGGATGACCCGCATTGTCGGCGACGACAGCGGCGGCATCGCTGCTCGGCAATTCCTGCCGTTTATCATCGTCATTCCAATTGCTCTGTCATGGGTCGTGCTATCATTCGTAAAGCTCGGCTTCCTTCAAACCTCATCCGGCTTTGCGGTCGAAGCTGTCGCAGGCGGCGTTATTCTCGGCCTCATTACATTTTTTGTGTCGCAGTTGCTTAGTAAACGCGAAGCAGAATTATTGGACGAAGCCGCGCGGCGAAACCTCGCGGAAAACAAGCTTCGTGAACAACTGGAGCGCTTGAACCTTCTCAACGGGATCACGCGAGCCATCAGCAAACGACAAGACATATCCAGCATCTATCAGGTGGTGCTTCGCAAGCTGGAAGATAACCTGCCGCTTGATCTCGCTTTCATTGGCAAATTCGACTTTGTCTCCAATTCGATCACGGTCCGCAATGTCAGCCAGAACTCGCTGGCACTCGCACGTGAAGTCGGACTGAGTGAAAACGCGCAAATCGAAATTCAGGGTAACGGCCTTGCCAAATGCGTGGAGGGGCGCCTGGTCTATGAACCAAAGATCGAAAATCTCGACTTTCCTTTCCCGCAGCGGCTCGCGCGCAGCGGTCTTAGCTCACTGGTCATGGCCCCCCTGATGTCTGGTGATGAAGTCTTCGGCATCATCGTTACAGGACGCTACAAACCCAACGCTTTCAGCACAGCAGACTGCGAATTTCTCAGTCAACTCAGCGAGCACATTGGCGTCGCAATCCACCAGTCCCAGCTTCTTAACAACCTGCAAACCGCCTATGATGAAATGCGCGACGCGCAAAAATCCGTTATGCAGCACGAAAGATTGCGCGCGCTGGGCCAGATGGCGAGCGGCATCGCGCATGATATCAACAACGCCATTTTGCCGATCTCGATCCAGACACAATCGATCATTGAACGTGAAACAAACCTGAGCGCGCCTGTCATCAACTACCTGACGATGATCAACCGGCAGATCAACGACGTCGCCGCCACCATCGGGCGCTTGCGCGAATTCTACCGTGAACGGGAATCCACCGCCGACCTGACCCCCGTCAACCTCAACGCGCTGGTCATGGACGTGGTGGAACTTTCAGAAGCACGCTGGAAAGACATGGCGCGGCGAGACGGCGCTACAATCACTGTGAAAACCGAACTCGCCGACACGCCACCCATCATCATGGGCAAGGACAATGAGCTGCGCGAAGTCATGGTCAATCTGATCTTCAATGCGGTTGATGCCATGCCCGATGGCGGCACCATCACGATCCGCACGAAAACCAAAGAAGACGGCCTGAAACCGAACGGCATCGATCACTATCATTTTGCCAAGCTGGAAATATCCGACAACGGCATCGGCATGGACGAAATCACGGCGCTTCGTTGCATGGAACCTTTTTACACCACAAAGGGTGAGCGCGGCACCGGCCTTGGCCTTGCCATGGTCCACGGCATATTGAAGCGCCACGACGCCACCATCGATATCGAAAGCATGCCCGGTCAGGGCACGACCATTTCATTGGTTTTCCCTCTGGCACTTGCCTTCGACAAACCTGAACAAAAGATCGAAGCGCAACAGAAACCGGAAGCCATGCGCCTTCTGGTAATCGACGATGATCCTTATGTGTTAGAGGCGCTTGTCGCCATACTCGAGCTGGACAAGCACGACGTCACCGGCACCACCGATGCGCAGGAGGGGCTCAATGCGTTCAAGACCGCCCTTGAGGAAGGCCAATCGTTTGACGCTGTCATTACCGATCTCGGGATGCCCTATCTCGACGGCAATCAGGTGACCCAGGCGATCAAGGAAATGTCAGCTTCAACTCCGGTGATCTTGCTGACCGGCTGGGGCCACAACCAAAGCGGCGATCGCGGCACTGCTAATGAACCCGATTTCGTCCTCGGCAAACCGCCGCAGCTCCGCAAACTCCGCGATACGTTGATCCAGTGCCAGCATCAGGCGGCATAGCGGGCAGACGTTGAGCCCGCGCCGCTGCCACTTAGCCCAAAATCGCCTTCACCACGGCGCCCGCCTTGCCGAA
This sequence comes from Parvibaculum sp., assembly GCA_030649335.1. Classification (GTDB taxonomy): domain Bacteria; phylum Pseudomonadota; class Alphaproteobacteria; order Parvibaculales; family Parvibaculaceae; genus Parvibaculum. Next base: position 46,422 of record JAUSLL010000108.1, read on the forward strand.
GTCCATCTGGCCGGCGTAGCGCGTCTTGAGCGCGCCCATGACCTTGCCCATGTCCTTCACCGACGTTGCGCCCACATCGGCGACCACAGCCTCGACGGCGGCCTTGGTGGCGGCCTCGTCCATCTGCTGCGGCATGAATTCTTCCAGAACGGCGATTTCGGCGCGTTCCTTGTCCACGAGGTCGGGGCGCGCGCCTTTTTCATACATCTCGGCGCTTTCGCGGCGCTGTTTGACCATTTTGGTGAACAGTTCCAGCAAATCGGCGTCCGGCACGCCATCGTTGCGCCCGTCAACGCGCGACGCGATGTCTTTGTCTTTGATGGCCGATTGCATCAGGCGAATGGTCGAAAGGCGCGGCTTGTCGCCCGCCTTCATCGCGTCTTTCATTGCCTGCATGATGCTGCCGCGCAATCCGTCACTCATAGGGACCTCTCCTGTTCAATCCGGCCACAAGCTAAACCAGCCCCGTCGCTTGCGCAAATTTGTCCCACCCCGCACACGAACACATAAATCGTTGAAAATACTGGGATAATTTACCCTCCCCCTTTGCTTGACGTCCCGCGCGCCATCCTTTAGTTTCCGCGAAATTCGACGGGACACTGAGTCTGCCTGACGGGGCCACGCACCCCGACAGCTTTTGGCGGGCTCACCCTCCCCTGGAGTATCAATATGAAGGTGACGACGAAGGCCGCCACGGAATGGCGCGGGCAACAAGCCACGCAACGTTCCGAGGAAGAATCTGCGCGCGCCGTGAGGTTGCAGCCATGACAGATTCGAAAAAACCAACAGCCCTTATCGTGCTCAAAGACGGCACCGTCATTCAGGGCTTCGGCCTTGGCGCCACGGGCGAAGCGGTGGGCGAGGTTTGCTTCAACACCGCCATCACCGGTTATCAGGAAATCCTGACCGACCCGTCCTACGCCGGTCAGATCATCACCTTCACCTTCCCCCATATCGGCAATGTTGGCACCAACGACGAGGACATTGAAACCTCGAACCTCGCCGCCTCATCGGGTGTGCAGGGCTGCGTGATGCGCGCCGACATAACCAACCCGTCGAACTACCGCGCCGCCAAACATTTCGACCGCTGGCTGCGCGGCCGCAACATCATCGGCATCGCGGGCGTCGATACACGCGCACTGACGCGGCTCATCCGCGACAAGGGCATGCCCGATGGCATCATCGCGCATGATCCCGATGGCAATTTCGATATTCCGGCGCTCGTCAAAAAAGCCAATGCCTGGCCGGGCCTGCTCGGCCTCGACCTCGCCAAAGACGTGACCTGCGGCCAGACATACACTTGGGACGAAGGCCAGTGGGCCTGGGGCGAAGGCTTCACCAAGACACCGGCCAAACATAAAGTCGTCGCCATCGACTTCGGCATCAAGCGCAATATCCTGCGCTGCCTCGCCTCCGTCGGCTGCGCGGTCACGGTCGTCCCCGCCTCGACAAGTGCTGAAGACATTTTGGCGATGAACCCCGATGGCGTGTTCCTGTCGAACGGCCCGGGCGACCCCGCCGCAACCGGCGTTTACGCCGTGCCGGAAATCAAAAAACTCGTCGCCAGCGGCAAGCCGGTCTTCGGCATTTGCCTCGGCCACCAGATGCTGGCGATTGCGCTGGGCGCGAAAACCGAAAAGATGCATCAGGGCCACCACGGCGCCAATCATCCGGTCAAAGATTATACGACGAACAAGGTCGAGATCACCTCGATGAACCACGGCTTCACCGTGGCGCGCGAAAGCCTGCCCGCGAATGTCGAAGAAACGCACGTCTCATTGTTCGATGGCACCAACGCAGGGCTCCGTCTCAAAGACAAGCCCGTGTTCTCTGTGCAGTACCACCCCGAAGCCTCTCCCGGCCCGCAGGACAGCCACTATCTGTTCGAGCGTTTTGTAAAGATGATTGAAGAAGGCCGAGGCTGACACCATGCCCAAACGTACAGATATCAAAAGCATCCTCATCATCGGCGCTGGTCCCATCATCATCGGGCAGGCGTGTGAGTTTGACTACTCAGGGACGCAGGCGTGCAAGGCGCTGAAGGAAGAGGGTTACCGGATCATTCTGGTGAACTCGAACCCCGCGACGATCATGACCGATCCTGATCTGGCGGATGCGACCTACATCGAGCCGATCACGCCGGAAGTGGTGGCCAAGATCATCGAGAAGGAACGCCCCGACGCGCTGCTGCCGACGATGGGCGGACAGACCGCGCTCAACACGGCGCTGGCGCTTGATGAAATGGGCGTGCTCAAGAAATTCAACGTGGAAATGATCGGCGCGAAACGCGACGCCATTGCCAAGGCCGAAGACCGTCAACTGTTCCGCAACGCGATGGACAAGATCGGGCTCGAAAGCCCGCGCTCGCTCGCCGCGCATAATATGGAAGAGGCCCTCAAGGGTCTTGAGATGGTGGGCCTGCCCGCGATCATCCGCCCGAGCTTCACCATGGGCGGCACAGGCGGCGGCATTGCCTATAACAAACAGGAATTCACCGAGATCGTCGAAGGCGGACTTGATGCCTCGCCGACCACCGAAGTGCTGATCGAAGAATCCGTGCTCGGCTGGAAAGAATATGAAATGGAAGTCGTGCGCGACACGGCGGACAATTGCATCATCATCTGCTCGATTGAAAACATCGACCCGATGGGCGTGCATACGGGCGACTCGATCACCGTCGCCCCTGCCCTGACGCTGACCGACAAAGAATATCAGATCATGCGCAACGCCTCGATTGCGGTGCTGCGCGAGATCGGCGTCGAGACAGGTGGCTCGAATGTGCAATTCGCGGTGAACCCGAAAGACGGTCGTCTCGTGGTCATCGAGATGAACCCGCGCGTCTCGCGTTCATCCGCGCTTGCCTCCAAGGCCACAGGCTTCCCGATTGCCAAGGTCGCGGCCCGCCTCGCGGTCGGCTATACGCTGGACGAATTGCAGAACGACATCACGCAGGTGACGCCCGCGAGCTTCGAGCCGAGCATCGACTATGTCGTGACGAAGATCCCGCGCTTTGCCTTTGAAAAATTCGCAGGCTCCCAGCCCCTGCTCGGCACGGCCATGAAATCGGTCGGCGAAGCCATGGCCATCGGCCGCACGTTTCAGGAGAGCTTGCAGAAAGCCCTCCGCTCGCTCGAAACCGGCCTCACCGGCCTTGATGACATCGCCATCCCCGGCCTCGGCGAAGGCGACGACAACACAGCGATCCGCGCTGCACTCGGCCGTCCGACACCTGACCGTATTCTCGTCATCGCACAGGCCATGCGCCTTGGCATGAGCCACGACCAGATCCACGCGGCCTGTTTCTACGACCCGTGGTTCCTCGAACAGATGCAGGGCATCATCGACGCCGAAGCCGGTGTCATCGCCAACGGCTTGCCAAAAACCAAAGAAAGCCTGCGCGCGCTGAAAGCCATGGGCTTCTCCGATGCTCGCCTCGCGAAACTCACCGGCTCGGACGAAGAAAGCGTGCGCGCCACGCGCCGCGGCCTCGGCGTGCGCCCCGTGTTCAAACGCATCGACACATGCGCTGCCGAATTCGCCAGCCTCACGCCTTATATGTATTCGACCTATGAAACCGACTTTGCCGGTCAGGCCGAATGCGAAAGCGAACCGACCGACAAAAAGAAAGCCATCATTCTGGGTGGTGGTCCGAACCGCATCGGTCAGGGCATCGAGTTTGACTATTGCTGCTGCCACGCGGCTTTCGCGCTTGCTGAAATCGGCATCGAAAGCATCATGGTCAACTGCAATCCTGAAACCGTCTCGACCGACTATGACACGTCCGACCGTCTCTACTTTGAACCGCTGACAGCCGAAGACGTGCTGGAGCTGATCGACGTTGAAACATCCAAAGGCACGCTCGCCGGTGTCATCGTGCAGTTTGGCGGGCAGACACCGCTGAAACTCGCCAATGATCTGGAACGCGCCGGTGTGCCGATCCTCGGCACCTCGCCCGACATGATCGATCTGGCCGAAGACCGCGACCGCTTCAAGGATCTGCTGGACCGCCTCAACCTGCGCCAGCCGCCCAACGGCATCGCGCGCACCGACAAAGAAGCCATCGCCATTGCCGAACGCATCGGCTATCCGGTCGTCATCCGCCCGTCTTATGTGCTGGGTGGCCGCGCCATGGAAATCGTGCGCGATACGGCACATCTGGAACGCTACATCAAAGAAGCCGTGGTCGTGTCGGGCAAGA
>JAUSLL010000125.1 GCA_030649335.1 Parvibaculum sp.
CGCGGCGGTCTCGCTCGCTGTGGGGTCAACTCTCCCCATCATTGACTGGCTTTCTCTATGAAAAACATACGCTTAGGGCCGTGTCGTCATCCAATAAGGGAGACTAACCTCAAACCTGCATGATTTCCGCTTCTTTGTGCGACAGCGCACCATCGATTTCGCCAATGATGGCGTCAGTGAGCTTCTGAACCTTTTCCGACCACGACTTGTGGTCGTCCTGGCCCATGTGGCCATCTTTCTCCAGCGACTTCAATTCGTCCATCGCGTCACGACGCACATTGCGCACCGCGATGCGGGCCTGTTCGGTGTATTTGGCCGCGATCTTGGTGAGTTCCTTGCGGCGCTCTTCGTTGAGTTCTGGGATCGGCAGACGGATCAACGTGCCGTCGACATTGGGATTGAGACCGAGACCCGACGAACGAATGGCTTTGTCCACGGCACTGACCATGCCCTTGTCCCAGACCTGCACCGTGATGAGGCGGGCTTCAGGCGCGTTGACCGTGCCGACCTGCGAAATCGGCATGGACTGGCCATAGGCCTCGACCATGACCGGATCGAGCAGAGAGGCCGAAGCACGGCCGGTGCGCAAACCAACAAATTCCTGTTTCAGCGCCGCCATTGCGCCGCGCATACGCCGTTCAACGTCGCCGATGTCGAGTGTCCGGGGTTCAGCCATAATCGTTGTATCCTTTAGGTGAGCATTTAGATCAGGCGCCAGCCTTCGTTTGGGAAGGCCGGGATTAAGAAGGTTGAGCGCTGATGATAGTGCAGCGCCCCTCACCTGTCAGAACATTGACGAAACCACCATCGTCATGGATCGAGAAGACGATGATCGGGATATTGTTTTCACGCGCCAGGGCAATGGCCGAAGTATCCATCACGGCGAGGTCGCGTGTCAGCACGTCCATATAGGTCAGGCGGTCGTAGCGGGTCGCATCCTTGACCTTTTTGGGGTCGGCGGAATAGACGCCATCAACCTGCGTGCCCTTCATCAGCGCATCGCAGCCCATTTCGGTGGCGCGCAGCGCGGCGGCGGTATCGGTGGTGAAGAACGGGTTGCCGGTGCCCGCCGCGAAGATGACGACGCGCCCTTTTTCCATGTGTCGCACCGCTCTGCGGCGAATATATGGCTCGGCGATGGTGGTCATGGGAATGGCAGAAAGAACCCGCGTCTGGACCCCCATGCGTTCCAACGAATTCTGCATGGCCAGCGCATTCATCACGGTGGCGAGCATGCCCATATAGTCGGCGCTCGCGCGTTCCATGCCGCTGGCCGCACCCGACAGGCCGCGGAAGATGTTGCCGCCGCCGATGACGAGGCAGATCTCGCAACCGATGTCGGTGGCCTGTTTAATTTCGGCAGCAATCCGGTCCACCGTTTTGACGTCGATGCCGTATTGCTGGTCGCCCATCAGGGCTTCGCCGGAAACTTTGAGGAGCGCGCGCTTGTAGAGGGGTTTTCTGGACATGCGTAATGCTCTTCGGTTTGGCGGAGGCCGCAGGTCCGGAGATTGAGCCCGACGGCGGAATGGAAGTGTCTTTTGGAGCGGGCAGCGAATCCCCTGTGCCCTACCCTGACAATAACGCCCCCGCGCTGGATAAGCGACGGGGGCGTTTTCATTCTTTGGCGAAATGACCCTTTTTTCGGGCCATTTCCGTGTTAACCGCGAGCTGTGGCTGCCACTTCGGCGGCAAAGTCGGATTCTTCCTTTTCGATACCTTCACCGAGCAGGAAGCGGACAAAGCCGACGACGGTAACAGGCGCGCCGATGCCGGCTTCGGCTTCCTTGACGGCCTTTTCAACCGTCAGGTCCGGGTTGATCACGAAGGCCTGCGAGAGCAGCACGACTTCTTCGTAGAACTTGCGGATACGGCCTTCGACCATCTTTTCGATGATGTTGTCGGGGCGGCCGGATTCTTTGGCTTCGGCGATGAGCACATTGCGCTCGCGCTCAACAAGGTCGGCGTCCACTTCTTCGCGACGTGTTGCCACCGGCGCAGTTGCCGCAATGTGCATGGCGATCTGCTTGCCGAGTTCGGTGAGCTTGGCTTTGTCGCCTGTGGATTCCAGACCGACGAGAACGCCGATCTTGCCGAGGCCGCCGACAATGGCGTTATGCGTGTAAGCGGCGACAACGCCTTCTTTGACGCTGATCGCACCGGCGCGACGCACCGACATGTTTTCGCCGATCGTGCCAACCTGTTCGGTGACATAATCTTTGATCGTCAGGGCCGAGCCCGGGAACGTGGCGGCAAGCAGCTTGTCCGTATCGCCGTCGACGTCGAGCGCGGTCTTGGTGATCGCTGTCACCATGGACTGGAATGCTTCGTTGCGCGCAACAAAGTCGGTTTCGGAATTGACTTCGACGACGGCGCCCGAGGTGCCGTTGGCGACAACGCCGACGAGACCTTCAGCGGCGACGCGGCCGGATTTCTTGGCGGCTTTGGCAAGACCTTTGGTGCGCAGCCAGTCGATGGCTGCTTCCATGTCGCCAGCCGTTTCGGTGAGCGCGGCTTTACAATCCATCATGCCCACACCTGTGGTTTCACGGAGTTGTTTGACCATGCCTGCTGTAATTTCAGCCATTGCGATATCCCTCTCAATATATTGAGCATGCGTGAGAGCGGCTCACGCGACGTATGTGTTTTAAGCGAGCGGCCCGATGCGCTTTTGACGGTGCATCGGGCCGATCAGGCGAAATTGGATCGGCTGACGCTTAGGCGTCTGCGGGAACCGCGACTTCGGGTTCGGCTTCGGCACCAACGTCCACGCCGGATGCGATGTGGCTCTGCGAGATACCGTCGATGACGGCGCGCGAGACGAGATCGCAATAAAGCGTGATGGCGCGGGCCGCGTCATCATTGCCCGGAACCGGATAGGCGATGCCGTCCGGGTTCGAGTTCGAGTCAAGAATGGCGACAACCGGGATACCAAGCTTGCGAGCTTCTTCGATCGCAATGGTTTCCTTGTTGGTGTCGATCACGACCATGATGTCGGGAATGCCGCCCATGTCCTTGATACCGCCGATGGCGCGTTCAAGCTTGTCGCGTTCGCGGGTCAGGTTCAGGATTTCTTTTTTCGTGAGACCACGCGCTTCGCCCGCGAGCATCTCGTCAAGCTGACGGAGGCGACGGATCGAGTTCGAGATCGTCTTCCAGTTGGTCAGCGTGCCGCCGAGCCAACGATGGTTGATGTAATACTGTGCGCACTGGCGAGCAGCCGCAGCAACAGGCTCGGACGCCTGACGCTTGGTGCCGACGAAGAGCACACGACCGCCACCGGCAACCGCGTCACGCACGGCGAGAAGCGCCTGGTGCAGCAACGGAACCGTCTGGGCAAGATCGATGATGTGGATGTTGTTGCGGTCGCCAAAGAGGAAGGGGGCCATCTTCGGGTTCCAGCGATGTGTCTGGTGACCAAAGTGAACGCCTGCTTCTAGCAGACCACGCATAGAGAATTCGGGCAGCGCCATGGCACTGTTGCTCCTTTTTCCGGTTGGACCTCCGCGGGGAGAAGAACGACCAGACAATCTGGCCGCACCGGACCGACCTTCCCTATGTTGCCTGACTTAAGGCGTGGGAGAGCCGAACCCCGCGTGTGGATTGGAGCGGGGTATAGGGGGAACGGCGGGAAAAAGCAAGGCCGACCGGCCCCCGGGCTTCCAAGTGACGCGGACAAGGCCGCATCCGGGTAAGAAATCAGCGAAATCGGCTCATAACAGGCGAATATTACAAATATTTGTCTTTTTTCAGACGTTATTTCTCCGGACCGGTCGCGAAGTATGTACCTACTTGATGGGTAAAGATTCGGCGGGGGGAAATGATGTTTCGGATTGGAATTACGATAGCTGTTGGCTTGTTGATGGCTACGCCGGTTTTGGCAGACGGGGTGGGCGCGACAGTGAAATCCGTCACCAACAATGCTGTTTCGGCTATTGGCGGAATGCCGGGTGGCGCAAGGGCTGGCGCATCTGCTTCGGTTGGTGCGGGCGGTGTAGGAGTGTCCGCAGGGGCCAACCTTTCAGGATTAAGTAATTTCACGCCGGGCGGACCACCAAACGGCGGCGGACCCGGCCAAGTGCCCTCGGATCGTGACTTTTACGTCAGCGCCAATTCTGACAGCTCTTTGGGCTACTCCGTCCACATCAGCCACAAGCTGTTTTCGTTCTAGCGTCTGCTAAATTTCTTGCACCTCGACGACCCCGGGCACGGACTTAATCGCGCCACGAATCTGCGGCGTGACTTTGTAGCTGCCCTTGAGCTGAATCTCGATTTCACGGCCGCCTGTGAGCAGGATGAGCGATACGGGGCCTTTGCCTTTTTCGGTCAGGCGTGATTTCAGGGCTGCCAAGGGTTTGGCGTCCTCAATGAATATCTTCATACCGTCGGATGTATCGGCCACAACATTGTCCACCGAGCGCACGGTCTGGGCGAGCAGCTTTGCCTCATCGCCATTCATCTCTACTTCGACGCCGAGGACAACGGCTTTGCCGGGTTCGAGCAACTCGCGCGAGGCGTTGAGCACATCAGAGAACACCACCACCTCGAACTGACCCGACGGATCGGACAGGCTGATGAAGGCAAAGGGATTTCCTTTCTTGGATTTGCGTTCCTGCTTGGCCGTGATCGTGCCCGCGATGAACTCGGCGCGATTGCCGCGCTTAATAAGCTCTGCATAGGTGACGACTTTGGCGCGGCGGAGTGCTGTCTGGAAATCATCAAGCGGATGGCCCGAGAGATAAAAGCCCAGCGCGTTGAACTCCTCGTTCAACCGCTCGATGGGTGTCCAAGGCTCAGCCGAAGGCAATGCGGGATTGGCGACGCTCGCGCCGCTGTCGCCGCCGAACAGACTGACCTGCTTGCTCTCGCGTTCGCTCGCCGACGCGTTCGCTGTGCCGAGAATAAGATCGACCGAGGCGAGCACCTGCGCGCGATGCGGATTTAAACAATCAAAGGCGCCCGCCTTGGCGAGGTTTTCAAAGGCGCGCTTGTTGATGATGCGCGGATTGATGCGGCGGGCGAAATCGAACAAGTCGCTGTATGGCCCGCCCTCCTTGCGCTCCTCGACCAGATGTTCCATCGCCTGCATGCCAACATTTTTGATGGCCGACAGCGCGTATAGCACATCACCGTCTTTCACCGAAAAAGCGGCGGCGGATTCATTGATGCTCGGCGGGCGTACCTTGATGCCCATGCGCTGTGCATCTTGTTTGAAGACATTGAGCTTGTCGGTATTGCCAAGATCGAGGCTCATGGAGGCGGCAAAAAACTCGACCGGATGATTGGCCTTGAGCCATGCCGTTTGATAAGCGACGAGCGCATAGGCAGCGGCGTGGGATTTGTTGAAGCCGTAGCCCGCAAACTTGTCCACCAGTTCGAAAATCTGCGACGCCTGCGCCTTATCAACTTCCTTGGCGACAGCGCCGGTGACAAAACGCTCTTTCTGCGCCTCCATTTCGGCTTTGATCTTCTTACCCATCGCGCGGCGCAACAGATCGGCTTCGCCGAGCGAGTAGCTCGCCAGGATCTGCGCGATCTGCATCACCTGTTCCTGATAGATGATGACGCCGTAAGTTTCTTTCAGCACAGGCTCAAGTAAGGGATGCAGATAGTCCGGCTTTTCACGCTCGTGCTTACGCTCGATATAGGACGGGATGTTGTCCATCGGACCCGGGCGATAAAGCGCCACAAGGGCAATGATATCCTCGAAGCGGTCAGCTTCAAGCTTGCGCAGCACATCGCGCATGCCCGAACTTTCAAGCTGGAACACGCCGACGGTTTCGGCGCGCGCCAGCATGGCGAATGTTTTTTCGTCGCGGAACGGCAGTTGCAACAGATCGATGTCGATGCCGCGCGTGGCGATCATCTTCACGGCCTCATTGAGCACCGTGAGCGTCTTGAGACCCAAAAAGTCGAACTTTACGAGACCTGCAGGTTCGACCCATTTCATGTTGAACTGCGTCACCGGCATTTCGGAGCGCGGATCTCGGTAGAGCGGCACCAATTCGTCGAGCGGCCTGTCGCCGATCACAACACCGGCGGCATGCGTTGAGGCATGGCGATACAGGCCTTCGAGGCGCTGACCAATTTCGAGAAGTTTGGCGACGGCTTCTTCACTGTCACGCGCTTCCTGCAACCGGGGCTCGCCCTTGATCGCTTCGGCCAGCGTAACGGGTGCGGCGGGATTGTTGGGTACGAGTTTGCAAAGCCGGTCCACCTGCCCGTATGGCAATTGCAGCACACGCCCCACGTCGCGCAGTACGGCGCGGGCCTGAAGTTTTCCGAAGGTGATAATCTGCGCGACACGGTCAAAACCGTATCGGTCTTGCACGTAGGAAATCACTTCGTCGCGGCGGTCCTGACAAAAGTCGATATCAAAGTCAGGCATGGAAACGCGTTCGGGATTCAAGAAACGTTCGAACAGCAGGCCAAAGCGCAGCGGATCAAGGTCGGTGATGGTGAGGGCCCAGGCGACCACGGAACCGGCACCCGAACCACGACCCGGACCGACCGGAATGTCATGTGCCTTCGCCCATTTGATGAAGTCGGCAACGATGAGGAAGTAGCCGGGGAAATCCATCTTGATGATGACATCAAGCTCGAAGCGCAAGCGGGCGCGATATTCCTCCTCCGAGGCCACGGTCTCAATGCCGTGGAGGCGCGCGGTCAGCCCCTCCTCCGCCTGCTGGCGCAGCGCATCGGCTTCGCTCGTATCGGCGCTGAAGGTCGGCAGGATAGGTTTGCGTGTGTGCGGGCGATAAGCGCAACGGCGCGCGATCTCGATGGTGTTCTCAATCGCTTCGGGCAGATCGTCGAACAGGGCGACCATCTCGGCCTGCGTTTTGAAACGATGGTCGGGCGTCAGGCGCCGACGATCCGTCTGGGATACATACGCGCCTTCGGCAATGCAGATCATCGCATCATGGGCTTCGTATTCGACCTCTTGCGCAAAATAAGGCTCGTTGGTGGCGACAAGCGGCAGGTTCATCGCATAGGCCATGTCGATGAGCGCGGTTTCCGCCTGCCGCTCGGTGTCGAGCCCGTGACGCTGCAATTCGACATAGAGGCGATCGCCGAAAATCGCCGCGAGCCGGTCCATCAGGCTTTGCGCGGCGGGGCGCTGGCCGGTGACAAGCAGACGGTTGACGACACCAGCCGGTCCGCCGGTGAGGCAGATGAGGCCGGCGGCATGTTCGGCGACGAGATCGAAAGGCACATGGGGGAAGTCGCCCGCTTCCGGCCCCAGAAAGGCGCGGCTCGTGAGCTTCATCAGGTTTTCGTAGCCCTGCTCATCCTTAGCGAGGAGCGCCAGGGTGCCCGACAATTCGCGCCGCGCAGCGCGTCCGGGTTCGGCGGTTTCGGCGAGCATGACAGGCAGCGTGACGCCTGTGATCGGCTGGATGCCTGCGCCAGAGAGGATTTCAGACGCCTCAAGCGCACCGAACAGGTTGCTCGTGTCCGTGATGGCAACGGCGGGCATGCCATCAGCCTTGCACAGCTTAGGCAAGTCCTTGATGCGGATCGCGCCTTCGAGCAGCGAATAGGCCGAATGAAGACGCAGATGAATGAAGCGGGGCAATGAGTCGGGCATACGCGACATTGTCCGGCCCCTCCTCGCCAAAGTCACCTGCTGCGGGGTCGCGGCAGGGCCCGACGGGCATCAAACCTGTGGAAAAGGTAAAAGCGTGCTCAAACGACCATGGATTGGTGGGCGATCTGAACCCATGTGGCTGCCACCCAGAGGAAAGCGCCGATGGAGCCGAGAGCTGCAATGTCCTTGAGCCAGTCGCCCGCTTCTGAATGGTTGGCAGCGTGAATGAGTTTCGTCATGGGTAGCCCCTCTGCATCAGGTTCACGTAATGTTCCTGTTGAGGATGTTCTATCTATGTTCTCTTTCTGTCAAGCGTCAACTTTAGAAAAAATCACCAGCTGAAATTGAGGGCCGAGGCCGCGTAGGTCGTATCGGACATGGCCCAGGGGGTCAGACCCTCGGGCTTGGGCGGCACCTCAATTCCATCCGGCCAGCCGTCGGCGACCTCATAAACGCGCAAGGCGACCTCGCCTTTGGCGGGTGCAGCAAAGCTCAGGGTGAAACCACTGGCGGGAGGTGCCGCATAAAGAAACTGCGCCCACTCGTTCGCGGGCACGGTGAAAGGCGCTGCTTCGCCATCGATGCGGAAGTCGCTGACCGGAATGCCGGATTTGAGGATGAAACGCATCTCGCGGGATTTAGACCCCGGCACAACTTTAAGCGTGATGCGGCCGTTGCGCAGTTCACCGCCGAGGACAGGACGGGCGACGGCTGCGGGCTTTGCCGAGGCCCGCCACACCGGTTGACCATAGCCGGGTGCCATCTCGCCTCGCAGCGGCATTCCGCCGTCAGCGGTGAGGACAGCGCGGGACCAATCGTCGAGACGCGATAGCGAACTCAGATAGGCGTAGTCATCCGCACCAGGTCCGGCGAGGTAATAGGCTTGTGTCAGCCGCGGATGGTCGGCACTGGCCGGACCAAATGCCGCCCAACCGAGCGCCGCGAGAGACATGACCAGCAGAGCGAGCGAACCCGCAAAGGCGCGCGGCAAGCGGGAGAGAGTGTCTATGCCCGGATAAAGCGCGATGGCGACGAGGAGCGCGGGCGCTGCGATGACGGCGGGCAACAGGCCGCCGAGGCCGAGAAAGATCGCTGCGCCGCTTGTCGTGAGCATGGCTGCGGAGAGGAAAGCGGCGATGGTAGCAATCGTCAGACCCTTGCCACTGTCCACGTCACCCTCGCCTATCCCGATGACCAGGGCCGCGCCGATGGCAAGCGGCAACAGGGGCCATGCAAAGAACATGGTTGTGCCCGGGGCGAGGATTTGCAGCGCGACCGATATGACGAACATCAACCCGAGGCCGCTCAGCCACGTGTTCCACATGGTCATGCGACGGCGCAGCAGCGTTGCCATGCCGATGGCAAGCGCGGTGGACAGCAGGATGCAGCCGCCAAGGAAAAAGCTGTAGCGCCCGATGAGTGCGTATTTGAACTGGTAATCGAGCAATCCGGCAAAGGCGCTCTTGCTGAAGTAGAGGATAAGGCCCGTCAGAAACACGAAGCCAAGGAAACAAGCGATGCCGGTGGCGAGTGCCGCCGGGCGGACAAGGCCGCGCGCCCGCGCTTTCACAATCACGTACCCGAGCAAAGCCGCGAGAACGACGATGAGCGCCCAACCAGCGGCTTGAGAATAAGCAACGAAGGCAAGGCCGAACAAATCGGCGTAGATGACATCCGGTGCATCGGCGTTGAGATCATCGGCGTCACCGAACGCGCGCGTCAGCGACAGAACCTGATCGCCCAAATGCTGCACGCTACCCGCATCGAGATTGGCAGGCGTAGCACTTGCGCTGTGATAGGCATATTCGTCGCCGATGAAAGCGAAATTCAAGCCGGGGATATCTGCGTTGAGCGCATTGGTGAAGTCGGTGCCGTTGGGCATGACACGGTAGATGAAGGCCGAGAGCGAATTGGCGGCGGGTGAGGCAACCGCGTCACCATAAGTGGCCATGAGGCCCCCTGCCCGTTCACTTGTCTCGAACATCAGCGCACGGCCACTGCCGCCGCGCGATTCAAGATTGAGCACAAGGCCGACGTGCCCGACCAATGTGTCTTCGGTGAAGAAGGCCCGCGCCCCTTGCAGGCCTGCCTCCTCGCCCTCCGTAAAGAGTAAGATCACGTCGCGCTTTATCGGGCCTGACGCTTTGAGATTGGCGATGATTTCGAGCATGGCAGCGACACCCGCCGTGTCATCCGGCGCGCCTGCAGAATTGGCGACACTGTCGTAGTGGCTCATCAGCAGGATAGCAGGCAAATCCGGTGCTGTGCCTTTGAGCACGGCCACAACATTGTGCACGCGGCCCGTGACCAGTGTGCGGGCAACGCGCGAGGGGATATAGACGGGTTGTTGCTCAACATCGGGCATAACTTCAAGACCCAGCGCGATGAGGCGCTCCGTCAGATAGCGCCGGACACGGAGGATATCTTCAGACCCGATGGGGTGCGGTCGCTGGGCAATCGCTTCGACATCCACCATCGCCCGCATGGCTGAAAATTCAGTGGCGGCAATATCAGCAGGTTTCGCGGCAGGCGGTCGCCCCGCGAAGGACGCCGCAACAAGGGCCAGAACAAATGCAGCAACAAAGGCAAGAGAGCGGGCCACCGGCATTTCTCCGTTGATGCGCCTCTTTAATGTCAGAGGCTTTGATAATGCGCGGTCAGTTCCGCACCTTCGAGCAGACGACCTTCATGCAACAGAACGACGCGGTCCATCTGACCTGCCAGCTCAAGGTTGTGCGTGGCGATGAGCGCGGCGACGCCTTCGTTGCGGCAGACAGACAGAAGTTCGTTGAAGACAAGCCGCGAGGTCTTCGGGTCAAGGTTGCCGGTCGGTTCGTCGGCAAGCAAAAGACGCGGGCGGTTGGCAAGCGCGCGTGCAATGGCGACGCGCTGCTGCTCACCACCCGACAATTCTGCCGGACGATGCGTAGCGCGCGGGCCGAGGCCCATGCGCTCGAGCAAATATCTGGCGAAGGTTTCCGCCGATTTGCGCGGCACACCGGCGATCATTTGCGGCAGTACGACATTTTCGAGCGCGGTAAATTCCGGCAGGAGATTGTGCGACTGATAGACGAAGCCAAGCTCGGCGCGGCGTACGGCGGTTTTGAGGTTATCCCGCAAGGCAACGCAATCACGGCCAGAAATCACAACCTCGCCCGCGTTGGGTGCTTCAAGAAGTCCGGCGATGTGAAGGAGCGAGGATTTGCCCGAACCCGACGGGCCGACAAGGCCGACCATCTCGCCAGTCTGGATGTCGAGAGAGGCATCGTCGAAAATATGCAGCGCCTCTTCACCCTGACGATAAACGCGGGTGATGTTGCGAAGCGAGAGAACTGTGTTTGAGTTTTCCATGTGCTCTGCCCTCACTCGTACCGCAAGGCTTCAACCGGATCGAGCGAAGCGGCACGATATGCGGGATAAAGCGTGGCGGCGAAGGAGAGAAACAGTGCCATGCCGACAACGGAGATGACTTCACTGACGTCAATTTCGGCGGGCATGTGGCTGAGAAAGTAGATTTCCGGATTAAAGAGTTCCGTACCGGAAAGTTCTGACAGGAACACACGCAGCGTCTCGATGTTGAGACAGAAGACCGTGCCGAGTGTGAAGCCCGCGAGCGTGCCGACGACGCCGATGGCGGCACCCGATATGAAAAACACGCGCATGACCGAGCCCTTGGTCGCGCCCATGGTGCGCAACACCGCAATGTCGCGGCCTTTGTCCTTCACCAGCATGATGAGGCCCGACACAATGTTGAGCGCTGCCACGATGAGGATAAGTGTCAGGATGAGGAACATCACATTGCGTTCCACCTGAAGCGCGCTGAAGAAGCTGCGGTTCGTATCCTGCCAGGTCAGCACATCGCAGCAGCGGCCCGCGATGGCACCGACAGGTACGACGAGCTTGTTCACGGCATCAGGATTGGTGATCATGATTTCGAGCGCTGTCACGCCTTCGGCCGTTTTGAAATATCCCTGTGCTTCACGCAGGGGCATGAAGATGAAACTTGAATCATATTCCGACATGCCGATCTCGAAGAT
This sequence comes from Parvibaculum sp., assembly GCA_030649335.1. Lineage (GTDB taxonomy): Bacteria > Pseudomonadota > Alphaproteobacteria > Parvibaculales > Parvibaculaceae > Parvibaculum. The sequence goes on from JAUSLL010000125.1 coordinate 11,629, forward strand.
CGCAGCAATCTGATAGGCCTTGACGCGCGGCGCAGTGCCAAAAGGTGTGATGGCCCCTCGCGGACTGAGGAGCGTGATGTTATCCCCGAGCGTGAGGCCGAGATTTTTCGCAAGTCGCACGCCGATGGCAACGCCCTCGCCGTTGTCGAAATTATCCAACGTGCCAAGCAAAATTTTCTCAGAAACGACCTTGAGGCGCACCAGATCCTTGCCGTAAATGCCGCGCACCAACGCACCTTGCGCGTTGGCGGCGCTCGACGCCATGACCTGACCTTCGACGATGGGTGTGGCGCTGATGACACCGGGGATTTTTTCGATTTCCGACGACACCGTGTCGAAATCCGTGACGTAATTCGTGACGCCGCGCACAAACAGGTGACCGTTGAGGCCGAGGATACGGTCGAGCAATTCGGTGCGGAAACCATTCATCACCGACATGACGATGATGAGCGTTGCCACCCCCAGCATGATACCGAGAAACGAAAATCCGGCGATGACCGAGATGAAACCTTCGCGGCGGCGGGCGCGCAGATAGCGAATGGCGAGCATCCACTCGAATACACCGAAGGCGCGGGAGCGGCCTCGTCCCCGTGGCAGATCGTCGATATACGCCGCGTCAGTCATAGATGTTCCTCGGATCGCGGGGGGAGAGATCAGGCGGTGAGCTTTTGCAGAGCGGCATCGGGCGATAGCTCGACACGCTCGCCACTGGCGCGGTTTTTGAGTTCAACGACGCCGGTTTTAAGACCGCGCGGGCCGATGACGAGCTGCCACGGCAGACCGATCAAATCCATGTTGGCGAATTTGGCACCGGCGCGTTCGTCTGTATCGTCATAGAGAACCGTGACGCCTGCATTTTTGAGTTTGGCGTAAAAATCCTCGCACGCCTTGTCGGTATCTGCATCGGCCGGCTTCATATTGATGAGGCCGACCTTGAAGGGCGCAACGGATTCCGGCCAGATGATACCGTTTTCGTCGTGGCTTGCTTCGATGATGCCGCCGACGAGGCGCGAGACGCCGACTCCGTAGGAACCGCCGTGGATGGCGCTGTCCACACCATCAGGGCCCATGACGGAAGCCTTCATGGCGTCTGAATATTTTGTACCAAAATAGAAGACCTGACCGACTTCGATGCCGCGCGTGTTGACGCGCTTATCCTCGGGGACTTCCGCCTCGAAGCGTGCGGCGTCATGCACGTCTTCGGTGGCGGCGTAGAGGTCCGTCCATTTGGCGATGAGCGACGTGAGGTCGCTGTCGTAGTCCACATCGGCGGGCGGCGGCGGAAGATCCAGCACGTCTTTGTTGATAAAGACGCCGCTCTCGCCGGTTTCGGCCAGAATGATGAACTCGTGGCTCAGATCGCCGCCGATGGGGCCGGTTTCGGCGCGCATGGGGATGGCTTTGAGGCCCATGCGAGCGAACATACGCAGGTAGGCGACGAACATGCGGTTGTATGAACGACGTGCTGCGGCTTCGTCGATGTCGAAGGAATAGGCATCCTTCATCAGGAATTCGCGGCCACGCATGACGCCGAAACGTGGGCGCTGCTCATCGCGGAACTTCCACTGTGTGTGATAGAGGTTGAGCGGCAGCGTCTTGTAGGACTTCACATAGGAGCGAAAGATCTCGGTGATCATTTCCTCATTGGTCGGACCGTAGAGAAGCTCGCGGTCGTGGCGATCCTTGATACGCAGCATTTCGGGGCCGTAGGCGTCATAGCGGCCGCTTTCGCGCCAGAGATCAGCCAGTTGCAGTGTCGGCATCAGAAGCTCAAGCGCCCCTGCCCGATCCATTTCCTCACGCACGATCTGCTCAATGTTTTGCAGCACCTGAAAACCGAGCGGTAGCCAGGCATAAATGCCCGCGGCTTCCTGACGGATCATGCCGGCACGCAGCATGAGACGATGCGAGACAATCTGGGCCTCGGCGGGGTTTTCTTTGAGGGTGGGGAGAAAGTAGCGTGACAGGCGCATCATGGACCTTGGGCGACTCACGGCCCGATAAAGGGCCGGATCATTGCGGGGCCCAAGTTTTAGGGCGTCCCGCGCCTAATGGCAACGAGGCGCGGGGTTACTTCGCCGTCAGTTTTGCGCGGCGCGCTGCGACATCTGGGTTTTCAGCCATGACTTCACATCGACTTCGGGCGGAGTTTCGACACCGCGACCGGTTTGGAGGCCGAAGGGCCCGCGTTCCAACTCCGCGAGCGTGCTGTTCATCTCGATGTCATAGGTGCGGTCGATCTGGTTGCGCAGCGGTTGTTGGGCCTCGTACCAACGGGTTTTGAGCGCATCATCTGCGCAAGAGGCAAGCTCTGCCGGATCGGTCGCGCCCCAGCGGCGCTCGACACATTGATACGGATCGAAGGAGAGTTTGAAGAGGCGCTTGGACACATCGTCGATCGAGAGCGGGATGTGGCGACCGGCGCTGGTCTTATACTCGGTGACGCAGGCTGCACTTTCCTGCTCGTAGGCCGCGAGCATGTCTCCTGCGAGGTCACTGCCCTTGTAGACAAGGCGCGGGCTGTCGATGGATTGGAGCGTCACGAACTGGCGCACGGTGTCGTACATTTCCTTGTAGGCGGTCTTCAAACGCGCATCGCGCGAGGGCGTTGAATAAAGCTCCCAAACACCGTCGGTGCCGTAGATGTTGCGCGGTAGGCTCTGCGGAGGGGTCATGCGATGGGTGCGGCCTTCCTCGCGCGAAATCAGCACGGCCTGATTGCGGGTGCGGATGTCGCTGCAGAGGCTTTGCATCATGGCGCGGACTTCCTCGACCGGATGATAGGCAAGGTCGCCCTTGGACAGACGGGCGCGGACATAGGTGTAGAAATCCATCGCCTCGCCGTCTTTGTCGAATTTCGCGGTGGCCCAAAGAAGCGGGCTTACCGGCGGGTTTCCGAGATATTGTTCAAGTGAAAACTCAGGAATTTCGGCGTTCGACGCGCCTGTCAACCGGCCACCGACATAGACGCCGCTGGGCAGACGCTTGGCACCAACGAGGCGGATCGGACGCCAATTCTGGAAGATGGAGCCAAGCTCCGGCCCCGTGCGCAGAAACTCGCGGCCCACAAAGGAGCGGCTCATCGTGTGGTCGGGATGGGAAGAGAAAATCAGGATGCGGCCATTGGTTTCGACGCGCCAGACGATGGAGACATGGCCGTTGACGTCATAGGCGATGGTGCCCGGGCGGATGCCTTTGCGGGTGATGCTGGGCGAATAGGTGTCGGCAAAATAAGTGGCGCTGTCGCTGCGGGAATCGCGGCGGTACATAGCGGTCGAGACGGTGTTGGCGATCTGGAAAAGGAGCGGCACGGCGCTAACGCCGGAGGCGGTGGCGGGGACCGATGTGCGACCGACAATGCGGTTGCCGCCGGAGGAATAGCGGATATCCCCGCGCGGGCCATCGGACGACTGCATGGCATTTTGCCAACCGAAGGGAAGCCCGTTTTTCCATGCGTAATAGGCGCGCAAAAAGTACGGAACGTCGGCGCAATCCATCAGGAATTTGGTGCGCGGATCGGTGTTTCGGTAGGGATTGCCCGGGCCTTTGAGGCATTCGTCAATCGTCCAGCAATCGGCGGCACCGAGGCCGGTGACGAAATCTTCGTAGCCCTTTTCGTCGGTCGCATCCCAATGGTCTTTGGTGATGCGCCATGAAGACACGGCGGCCGAAGCCGGTGCCAAGGAGGCCGCGACGAACGCGAAAAGAGAGAGAACTACAAGCCCGACAGTGCCAAACGGCAAACGCATACCAACCCCCAAAAACCAAGCCCTGAGCGTCACGGCGCGGGCGCGGATTGTCAAGGAAACGCGGGGCCCCTTAGTGGCCGCGACGATGGGCGCAGGCCTCGGCAAGTGCCCTGTTGCCACCCGACACGTCCTGCCCGTCAATGCTGACGCGGCCAGTTTGCAGGTCAAATAAGACATCCGCGATATAGAGGTCGGAATAATCGTAAGGCGTGCCGGTGCCCGCTATGGGTTTGATTTTGAGGGGAAAACGGTAGGTCGTGGGTGGTTTGTAGCCATAGCCGTCGTCGAGATCAGCGGGGGCCACGGCGCTGCCATCGGCGGCGACACCGGGTTTAAACGTCGCTTCATCCGTCGAGACATAGGGCGCGAGGCGGGCGCAGACTTCGGGACTGATCTCGAGGATGCGCAAGGGTTCGCCGCCGCCTGCGAGTTCCTCAGCAGCACCGGGTGCGGCCAAGAAAACCAAAGCAAACACCGAATTTGTGCATAAGCGCCGGATGCGGGTCATCAACTTGTCCTCTCCCTATGCGCAAGCGCCATAATAATTAGCGACAGGAAATCAGCATCATGGAATTACGCCCGTAGGCGGCGGCGCTGTCGTCGTAAAGGACATAACCACTCGGGCAAATCTCGCCGGCCTTCTCGTAACATGAGGCTTTAGTTCGCCCCATACCGGCGCAACCTAAAGCGTAGGCCGTCTTGCCGCCTGGGCCGCTTACCTCTTTGACTGACGCGGCGCAGCCCACTAGCGCCAAAGAAATCGCTGTAATGAAGAAAAGCCGGATCATGTGTTTCCCCTAAATTCGCTTGGAAAGGAGACTATGCCACCCAAAGATAGCAGCAACATCTAGAGTTTCACGCAGGCGCTGGTTTCGTCACTATAGCGCAGGAGATCGAAATTTTGAGTTGGGGACTGACGATATGACGGGCCAAAAGGGACGACACGCGCTTGACCGCTATTTTGGGTTCAGCGCGGCGGGATCCACCTTGCGCACAGAAGTGCTGGCGGGCGTCACGACCTATCTCACGATGGCCTATATCATTTTCGTCAATCCGACGATCCTGTCGGGCACCGGCATGGACTTTGGCGCGGTGTTTGTGGCGACCTGTCTGGCCGCCGCGATCAGCTCTGCGATCATGGGAATTTACGCCAATTATCCCGTGGCGCTCGCACCCGGCATGGGGCTCAACGCCTATTTTGCATTCGTGGTTGTGCCGCAATTCGGCGGCGACTGGCGCACCGCTTTGGGCTGCGTTTTTCTGTCCGGCATTTTGTTTTTCGCCCTGTCTCTATCGCCTTTGCGCGAATGGCTCATCAACACTTTGCCGCGATCACTCAAGAGCGCAATTGCGGCGGGGATCGGCTTTTTTCTGGCGCTGATCGGGCTGGAAAATGCAGGGATCGTCGTCGCGGACAAAGCGACTTTGGTGACGCTCGGGGCCTTCTCGACACCGGCGCTGCTGGCGTCTGCGGGGTTCATCGTGTTGGCCGGATTGGCAGCGCGCAAGGTGCCCGGCGCGATTATTCTGACGGTGCTTGGCATCACTGCGATTGCAGTAGGGTTCGGGCTTCAGGCCTTTACGGGCATCGCTGCCGCACCACCTTCGCTTGCGCCGACCTTCATGCAGATGAATTTGGCGGGTGCGATTGAGGCGGGATTCGTGACCATTGTTCTGGTGTTTTTGCTGGTTGATCTGCTCGACACGGCGGGCACTTTGGTGAGCGTGGCGGCGCGCGCGAAGATGGTGGACGCAGACGGGAAATTGCCGCGATTGCGCAAAGCGATGGTGGCGGATTCGGCGGCCAGCATGATCGGCGCGGCGCTCGGCACATCGACGACGACGGCCTATATTGAAAGTGCTGCGGGCGTGGACGCGGGCGGGCGCACGGGACTCACTGCCGTGGTGGTCGCCCTGCTCTTTCTGGCGAGCCTTTTCCTTGCGCCGCTGGCTTCTGCTGTACCCATTTATGCGACCGCGCCGGCCCTTGTTTTCATTGCCTGTCTGATGGCGCGGGGGCTTGCCGACATCGACTGGGACGACCTGACCGAAGCGGTGCCTGCGGTGGTGACAGCGATAGCTATCCCCCTCACCTTTTCGATCGCGAGCGGAATCGGTTTGGGGTTTCTCACCTATGTCGGCGTGAAGGTTTTGGCGGGCAAGCACCGCGATGTGGGCGGCGCAGTGGTGGTGATTGCGGCTGCATTTGCACTCAGGCTCGCCTTCACATGAAGGTTTGGAATTATTCTCCGGCATTGTGGAAAAATGATTCCGAAAATTGCGTCTGAATCACGGTTGCGGAGATAAAATTGCGTGACAGGGTGTCGCAGGGCGGATAAGGTCCCTGACACAAAAGGGAATAGCGCAAAAAACCGCGCGGCCCAAGTTTAGGGAGGGATCGCTGACGTCGAAGCCGGAGAGCTGAGATGGCGCGGAAGAATAAGAGGGAATACTACGAAAGCAAGGCCACGAAAGTGGACCTTGCTTTTTTTTGGGCTTTTGTCGTGTTGGATTCGGAGGGAAGGAAGCCCCTCACCCAACCCTCTCCCCAGCGGGGAGAGGGCTTAAGGGTAGGTTCGAAACTTACTCGAAATCCGAGTGTTTCCTGTCGGTTTTCGAGCTATTCCATGTCGAGGGTTTCGAGGTTACGGCGCGGCGGGTTTTTCCATCCCGGGGTACGGGTGGTCGGTCGGCATGAAGGGGATGTCGTCGAAGCTAATGGGTCGGACGATCGACAAATAAGCTATCCCCGCCCAGACGACTGCAGCGATAAGTGTGGTCGCTAAAACTTTGCGGACGATCATCGGACGCACGGGGGCGCCGGGGTCGCGGCCTTCGCCTTCCAGGCCGCCCTCTTCGTATTGCGAACGGACGCCGAAGGGCAGGACGGCGAAAAATACAAGCCACCAGACAATCAGATAGATGGCAACGCCTGCTGTGGTGGTCATGGCTTTTCTCCTCGCGCGGGATCAGAACGGAATGGCAGATTAGCGCAATCAGATGCGGGTGACGACCACGGTGACTTGCGCCTTCTTGCCCCATTCGCGACGGATGGAACCGCGCACGGCGCGGCGTATCACTTCGGCAACGGCATCATCGTCGCCGCGGCGCTTCATGGGCAGCTTGGCGAGCGCATCATCGACGGCATCAAGCGCGATGTCCTCGAATGTGTCGCCCAAGTTATCCTCCTCCGGAAGCCCGTGGAGACGGACCTGCGGTTCGCCGCGGACTTCGCCTTTGGCATCCAGCACCAGTGTGACGAAGACCGTACCGGCGACCGACAGCTTGCGCCGGTCCTGAACCGTGCCGTCGTCCGACGCGATGAGGATTTCTCCGTCGAGGTAGAGACGGCCATGTTTGACTTCGCCCAGCACCTTGGCCGGGCCGGGGGAAATGCGGGTCATCAGACCGTTGCGGGTGGTGATGGCCTCGGGCACCTGAAGCTCAAGCGCGAGCGCGGTATGCTCGGCCAAGTGGCGGGCTTCGCCGTGGACGGGGATTGCAAGCTCCGGCCTGATCCATTGGTACATGGACACGAGATCGTCCCTGCACGGATGACCAGACACATGCACGAATTTGTCGCGTTCGGTGATGATGTGAATGCCGCGCTCCGACAGGCGGTTTTGCAGATCGAAGATCGTCGATTCATTGCCCGGTATGATGCGCGAGGAAAAGATGACCGTATCGCCTTTGGAGAGCGTGATGTTCTGATGGCTGTCGTCCACGATGCGGGCGAGCGCGGCGCGGGACTCGCCCTGCGAACCTGTGCAGATGAGCAGCACTTTATCGTTGGGGAGATAACCGATGTCATGTTCGGTGAGGAACGGGGGCAGACCGGCAAGATAGCCCGCTTCGCGTGCGGCGCTGACCATGCGGAACATGGAGCGGCCAACGAGCACGACGTGACGGTCGCAGGCTTCGGCAGCACGCGCGATGCTTTCAACACGCGCAACATTGGAGGCAAAAGTCGTGACGGCGACGCGACCGAGGCACGGACGAATAACTTCGATGAGGGAGGCTGCCACATCGGCTTCGGAACCGGCGGTGCCTGCGGAGAAGACATTGGTGCTGTCGCAGATGATGGCGCGGACGCCCTCGTCGCCAATCTCGGTGAGGCGCGCAATGTCCATGTTCGCGCCGACCATTGGCGAGGGATCAATCTTCCAGTCGCCCGTGTGCATGATGGTGCCGAGCGAGGTGCGGATAGCGATGGCGTTGGGTTCGGGAATGGAATGGGTCAGCGTGACATATTCGATGTCGAAGGGGCCAAGCGTGAAGCGGCTGCCAAGCTCGACGATGTGGAGCGGCACTTCGTTCTCGATGCCTTTGTCCATCAGCTTGGCGCGCACGAGAATGGCGGTGAAAGGTGTCGCGTAAACCGGACAACGCAGACGCGGCCAGAGATGGGCCACCGCGCCGATGTGGTCTTCATGCGCATGGGTGAGAATGAGGCCGACGAGGTCTTCTGCGTGCTCTTCGATGAAGGCCGTGTCCGGCATGATGAGGTCGATGCCGGGGGTCGTGTCGTTGCCGAAGGTGACGCCGAGATCGACCATCAGCCATTTGCGCGATTTGGCGGGGCCGTGGCCGTAGAGATTGAGGTTCATGCCAATCTCGCCCGACCCGCCTAGCGGCAGGAAGACAAGTTCGTCGGTCTGGGCGGATTTGTTCATGCAGGCAACTTAGAGGGACTGGGCGGGAAAGAACACATCTCCCGCCGAGACCAAACGAAGCATGCCATCGGGTAGGCGCACTTCGAGCGATCCGTCGGCGGCGAGACCTTCGAAAGTGCCGGTGAATGTTTCGTCCGACAGGCGCACGGTGATGGAACCACCGAGGCCGGCGGCGCGGGCAAGCCATGCTTCGCGGATGGCGGCGAAGCCCTGCACGTCGCGCCAGAGGGCGATGCGGGCGTCAAAGGCAGCAGCGAGTGCGGAAAGCGCATCGGAGGGTGTGACGCCGCTGACGCCGAGGGCGGCGAGCGAGGTGGCGGGAAACTCGACGTTGTCCGGGTGCTGCGCGAGATTGATCCCCATGCCGATGGCAAGCCATGCGAGTTCGGCACCGGCGATGCCGGAGCTTTCAAGCAAGATGCCTGCGCATTTGCGGCCCTTATGGAGAAGGTCGTTGGGCCATTTGAGCTTGAGGTCGGGGCGGAGGTCCGGCGGCAGCAGAGAGGCCACGGCGTCATGCACGGCGACCGCGGCGACGAAGCTTAGCTCGGCTGCTTTGCGGGGGCTGCACTGGGGCCGCAAGAAAAGCGTGCCCATGAAATTGCCCGACGGCGAAACCCACTCGCGGCCACGGCGACCGCGACCGGCGGTTTGCACCTGAGCGGTGATCCAGACCGGACCAACCTCCCCCGCCTCACCGAGACGACGTGCTTCTTCATTCGTGCTATCGATTTCGACGAAGGCTTTGTGCGTGAAGCCGCCCGCTGCCATTACGGTACGAGAGCGGCGGCGGCGGCCTGCGCGGCGGCGAGCAGCGGCGCGGGATAGACGAACAAGAGCGTCGTGAAGGCACCGGACAGGCCGAGGACGACTGTCAGTTCAGCAGGCATGGGGCCATCGAAGACGGGGGCCGGTTCGTCGAAAAACATGATCTTGACGATGCGCAGGTAGTAGAACGCGCCGACGACGCTCGACAGCACGCCGATGACCGCGAGCACATAGAGGCCCGACTGAATAGCGGCGATGAAGACGTAGAACTTGCCGATGAAACCGGCGAGCGGCGGGATGCCTGCGAGCGAGAACATGAGCAGCATGAAGACGCCTGCGACGATCGGCTGGCTGCGCGAGAGGCCTGCGAGGTCGTTGATGGTTTCGACCTGCGCACCGCCGCGCCGCATGGCGAGGATGCAGCAGAAGACGCCCGCATTCATGATGACGTAGATGGTGAGATAGATGAGGACGCCCTGCACACCTTGCGCTGTGCCTGCTGCAACGCCGACGAGCGCGAAGCCCATGTGGCCGATGGAGCTATAGGCCATGAGGCGTTTGATGTTGTTCTGGCCGATGGCGGCGAACGATCCGAGCAACATGGAGGCCACGGAAACGAAGACGATGATCTGGTTCCATTCCGGCGCGATGGCAGGAAAGGCTTTGAAGAGCACACTCATGGTAAGGGCCAGCGCCGCAACCTTGGGGGCACCGGCGAGGAAGGCGGTGACCGGCGTGGGCGCACCTTCATAGACGTCCGGTGTCCACATGTGGAACGGCACGGCGGAGATTTTGAACGCCAGTGCGCAGAGGATGAAGACAAGGCCGAAGATGAGGCCGATGGAGGAGTGATCGCCGGTGAGCGAAGCAGCCACCGTGACGAACTCGACCGAGCCTGTGAAGCCGTAAACGAGCGAGCAGCCATAGAGTAGAAGGCCCGAGGAGAGCGCGCCGAGCACGAAATATTTCAGGCCCGCTTCGGATGATTTGGCGCTG
>JAUSLL010000109.1 GCA_030649335.1 Parvibaculum sp.
CCTTGCCAATATGAGCCACGAATTGCGTACACCGCTCAATGCTATTCTCGGCTTTTCGGAAATCATGAGGGCCCAGATTTTTGGTGCGCACGCGAGCCCGAAATATCTCGAATATTCTAACGACATTCACAACGCGGGCGATCACCTGCTGTCGCTCGTTAATGATATTCTGGACTTGTCGCGCATTCAGCTCAAAGAGCAAGACCTCTACATTCAGGACATCGATCTGACGCGCGTCTGTGAAAACAGCGTTGCCATTGTTCGTCACCATGCAGAACGCGGCAAAGTGAAGTTGTCACTTCACCTGCCGACGGAGATCCCTGCCCTTCAAACTGACGAGCGGCGGCTGAAGCAAATCCTGACTAATCTTCTGAACAATGCGATCAAGTTCACACCGCCAGGCGGCAATGTCCGCCTTGAAATTGCAAAGACAGCGAACGGCTCCATCGCCTTCAGATTGCGTGACACCGGAATTGGCATGACACCGGAAGAAGTCGGCAACGCGACTCTGCCGTTCTGGCAGGCAGAAACCGGACTTGATCGTTCGTTTGAAGGAACCGGACTGGGGCTCGCCATCGTCGTTGAGATGCTGAAGCCGATGAAGGGCAGATTGACGCTGGAAAGCGAACCAAACTGCGGCACCACCGCTACCGTATATCTGCCGCAAGTTCTCGCGATTGCAGTCGAGGAAGCCAGCGCGGCTTAGCACCCCCAGAAACTCGTTAAATCTACGATTGACGAGGCCATAGTTTTTTATATAATCACCATTATGCCAAAAAAGATTGACCATGACGCCCGTCGCAGGGCCATTGCCAAAGCCGCCGTCACCGTGATCGGCGTCAACGGGATCGACAATACGCGCCTCATCGACGTGGCGCGCGAGGCCAAGGCGACGACGGGTTCGATCACGCATTACTTTGAGGGCAAAGATGCGGTGATGTTGGCGGCGCTTGACCATGTGGCGCAGAAGATATTGCATTTGCTGAAGATACAGAGCGACACCGAGATGGGGGTCGATGATTTCATCGACTATGCGAGCCTTGCTCTGCCGCTGGACGAGGACGGACAGCGCGACTGGCGCGTGTGGCTTTCGTTCTTTGGACGCGCGGTTGGCGATCCGTCGCTCGCACGCATCAACAATGCTTATTACGACGAGTTTCGCACCGGCGTCGCCAAGACGATCCGCAGATTACAAAAAGCGGGAAAGATACTGGCCAGCGTTGATCCGATGGTGGCTGCGGATTCGATCATCACCGCCGTTGACGGGCTGAGTGTGCGGGCCGCGCTTGATCCCGCACGCTGGCCTGCCGAACGGCAGAAACAACAATTGCACGCCATGCTGTCACCCCTATTGCCGACACACTGACTTGACCGGACAGGAGAATGAAAATGCCGACACTTGAAAAACTGCCTGCGAGCTCATCGACCGAAGATATTCTGGCCATTCTGAAACGAGACGGGGCTGTGATCCTGACCGACGTGCTGTCGGCGGGCGAAGTCGCAGCCATGCGCAAGGAACTTGAGCCCTTCGTGGAAGCGACACCTTTGGGTACCGATTCTTTCACCGGCAACCGCACAACGCGCACAGGCGGGCTGGTGGCACGGACGGAAAAGGCGCGCGACCTCGTGATGCATCAAACAGTCATTGATGCGGCCAATGCTTTTTTGAAACCCTATTGCGAGAAAATCCAACTGCATCTGACGCAGATCATCCGCATCATGCCGGGCCAGACTGCACAGGCGCTGCACCGTGACCGCTGGGCCTGGGGCACACATCTCGCGCATGTCGAGCCGCAATTCAATACGATCTGGGCACTGACGGATTTCACCAAGGAAAACGGCGCGACGCGCGTTTGCCCCGGCAGCCTGAGCTGGCCGGACAATCACGAGCCGACCGAGGACCAGATCGGCTATGCCGAAATGAAAGCCGGATCCGTTCTGCTTTACTCCGGTGGCGTATTCCACAGCGGCGGGGCCAATGTGTCGGATGGTGAGCGTTGGGCTTATAACATCACCTATACGCTCGGCTGGCTGCGGCAGGAAGAAAACCAATATCTCTCCTGCCCGCCGGAGTTCGCCAAAAATCTACCGAAGGCGATGCAGGAACTGATCGGCTATTCGATGGGCGGCTATGCGCTGGGCTATTTCACCCCGCCCCTGCCCGCCGGCCAAGGCCCTGAAGACGTGCCGCCGGAATATGCGCTGGGCGCGGAAGCGACCACCGGCACACTGGGGAATGCTGACCTTCTGGCGAGCATTTCAAGCGAAGTCAGAGGCGAGAAGGTGGCGTCGCTTTAACGTCATTTTTTGCAAACGACGAACGGTGGATGCCCCGGTCAAGCCGGGGCAACACGGTATAGATATTCAGACCAAACGACTTTGCGTCAGCGCGGCTTCGATGAAGCTGCTGAAGAGCGGGTGCGGCGCGAAGGGTTTGGATTTCAATTCGGGGTGATATTGCACGCCGATGTACCAAGGGTGCGTCGGGATCTCGATGGTCTCGGGCAGGAGGCCGTCGGGCGAGACGCCGGAGACGACCATGCCGGTTGCTTCGAGGCGCTCACGATAGGTCATGTTGACTTCGTAGCGGTGGCGGTGACGTTCGCTAATGGTCGTTGAGCCATAGATGTCGGCAATACGGCTGCCCGCTTTCAACTGCGCTTCATAGGCACCGAGGCGCATGGTGCCGCCGAGGTCGCCGTCGGCGCCGCGCGTCACGAGTTCGTTGTGGTGCATCCACTCAGTCATCAGGCCAACGACGGGTTCGTTGGTCGGGCCGAATTCGGTGGAGCTGGCTTGCGGCAGGTCGCCCAGATTGCGCAGGGCTTCGATGACGGCCATTTGCATGCCGAAGCAAATGCCGAAGAAGGGAATGTCGCGCGTGCGGGCAAAATGGGCCGCTGCGATCTTGCCCTGACTGCCGCGCTCGCCAAAGCCGCCGGGCACGAGGATGCCGTTGACGTCTTCAAGGTGATGCACGGTGTCTTCAGTGTCGAAGATTTCGGACTCGAGCCACTTGAGGTTCACACGCACCTTGTTGGCGATGCCGCCGTGGGCGAGTGATTCCATCAGGGACTTATAAGCATCCTTGAGGCCGGTATATTTGCCGACGATGGCGATGGTGACGTCACCTTCGGGTTCGCGGATGGCATGCGTGATGTTGTGCCATTTGGTGAGATCCGGTGTGCCCTTGTCAGGCAGACCGAAGACGGAGAGAACCTCCGTGTCCAGACCTTCGGCATGATAGGCATTGGGCACGTCGTAGATCGTGTCCACGTCCATCGCCTGAATGACAGCACTGGGTCGCACGTTGCAGAAGAGCGCAATCTTGCGGCGTTCATCGACGGGGATCGGACGGTCGCAGCGGCACATGAGAATGTCCGGCTGGATGCCGATGGAGCGCAGTTCTTTCACGGAATGCTGCGTCGGTTTGGTTTTCATTTCACCGGCGCTGGGAATGTAGGGCATCAGCGTCAGGTGGATGAAGCAGGTCTGGCCGCGCGGCAGTTCATTGCCAAGCTGGCGGATGGCTTCGAAGAAAGGCAGGCCTTCGATGTCGCCGACGGTGCCGCCGATTTCGCAGAGCACGAAATCCACACCGCCGTTTTCGGACAGCACGAAATCTTTGATGGCGTCAGTGACGTGCGGGATGACCTGCACGGTGCCGCCGAGGTAATCGCCGCGGCGTTCGCGCGCGATGATGTCCTGATAGATGCGGCCTGTGGTGATGTTGTCAGCCTTGGCGGCGGGCACGCCGGTGAAGCGTTCGTAATGGCCGAGGTCGAGGTCGGTTTCCGCGCCGTCGTCGGTGACATAGACCTCACCGTGCTGATACGGCGACATGGTGCCCGGATCGACGTTGAGATAGGGGTCGAGTTTGCGCAGGCGCACGGTATAGCCGCGCGCTTGCAGCAGCGCACCGAGAGCTGCGGAAGCGAGACCCTTGCCAAGTGAGGAGACCACGCCGCCAGTGATGAATATGTACCGCGTCATGGAGCCCTAGATTACAGCAACAAAAATGATTCGGACCGCCAAAGGGCGTTCCAGCGAAAATATCCTGTGGATGAACTCCGGCGGCGGACCACCGGAGATACGCGTTATTGTGCGCGCGGCACGGCCGGTTCGGCCGGAGCCGCCGGTGCGGCGGGCGCAGAGGCGGGTGCGGCCGGTGCGACGGTCGCCGGAACGGATGGCTTCTGCTCATCAAGGCCCGAACCCAAAGGCGCAGGCACGGTGACCGGCGCGGGCTGGACGATGCCGGCAGGCGACGGGGCCACATTGTCGAGGATCGAACCGCCGCCGCTGGACCGCGAGGCAAGGATGACGAGTGTGAGGCTGGTGGCAAAGAACACCGCGCCCGCAACGCCTGTGGCGCGAGTGAGCAAATTGCCCGCGCCGCGACCCGACATCATGCCGCCGCCGCTGCCGCCCATGCCGAGCGCGCCGCCTTCGGAACGCTGCAGCAGCACAAGGGCTACGAGCGTGAGGGCGACCATCAGATGGATAATGAGCAGGATGGTTGTCATGGCGGGTGAGGTCCGTTTTTACAGGTCAATCTGCCGCGCGAAGCGATCCGGGCGGGTAACGAGGCGGTTTGTACCCCATGCGGGCACAGGTTTCCAGCCCCAGCACGATAATGACGTCATGCGGCAGATTGGCGGTAGGTACCGGGCGGCATGCCGAGCGCGCGGCGAAATTCGCGGGCGAAATGCGGACTGTCGGAAAAGCCGCACCAATAGCCGATTTCCGTCAACGTCATGGCGCTGTGGGTGAGCAGATGACAGGCCTCGCGCAGACGCAGTGCCCGCACAATGGCCGAGAGGCTGGTGTTTTCCACCGACAGATGCCGCTGGAGGCTACGGGGCGACTGGCCGAGTGACCGGCTGAGTTGGGCAAGCGACCAATCACGGGTGATGTCGGGGGCCATGAGGGTAATGACGCGGCGCGCGTTGGGGCTGGTTTCGTCAACACCATAGAAGACGAGCGGCGGACGAGTGGCCGCGAGCGCCCGAGGCACGTCGCCTGAGTCGGTGCGGGCACGCGACGTGAAGCTCCGCCACGTCAGGATGAAATCGGTCGCCCCTGCTTCGTCCCCTGCCCAATCGAGACTGACGCTTTCGCCACCGATTTCTTCGACCAGCGCCACCAGCACACCGGCGATGAGGAGGTTTTCGCACGGCTCCGGCGCGGGACCACTTAAGGCATGGCGACGGAGGACCAACCGGTCCGGCCCTGTGGCAGTGAGAGCCGTGCGGTGGCGGGAGTGTGTGTATTGCTCAAAACGTTGCCATTTGGCGAAGAGCACCAATGGGTGGTCTGAACGCAGCAGGACATAGAGCAAGGGTTCGAAACCCACCTGCTTCACGCCCTGCCCCATAGCCAAGACAAATCCCGGCCCGCGCGCGGCGAGTGCCCGCTCCAACAGGCTACGTTTGAGGCTGGCGGAGGCTGTGGCGAATGCGCAATCGGGCATAACGGGTTCGGCGGGCAAAAGCTCCGGCGCGGCATGGCGAAGCGCGCCCACCACGAGGGCGAGGAGACCGGAAGAGGTTTTGTCGTCTGGTGCCGTTGCCATGGGTTGATCCTGCCACGGGACGGGGTTGTCTGGCTTGAATAATCGCGCCAAAGGCCACAGGACGAAATTGGCGTGATCGTTCAAGCGCGGTTCGGCGGACGGGTGCCATGTCTCTCGCATGTTCACCCGCACCGTTTGGGAGCCTTACATGGCCTCACCTGCCCCTGCCCTCACCCCGTCTGGCCTTGGCGACCAGCTGACCGCACTCCTTCTGTTTGCGCATATCGCGGCGATGTTTGCAGGCTTCACGCTGCTGGCCGATGTATTCCAATTTCCCGATGTGCTGCGCTATCCCGCCGCCGAACGGCTGGCGCTGTTCCGCGCTCACCAGAGCGAGATCGTGCCGGTCTATTGGATGCTGGCGATGACGGGGTTCAGTCAGGTGCTGATCAGCGTGATGCTGACGCCGCGACTAGGAGCCGCCGGACGGGATGCGGCGCGCTTGGCGCTGGTGTTCGGCGTGATTGCCGGTTTCGGTCAGGCGATGGGATTTGGCCGGTGGGCGATACTGGTGCCGTGGCTCGCTGAACAAATGGCAGACCCTTCGCTGAGCGATGCAGGCCGTGAGGCAGTGGGGCTTATTGAGGGCGCGTTCAACCGCTATGCAGGCATGCTGGTGGGGGAGCATCTATCCAATATCGCCTGGGGTTTTTGGTTGTTCTTTACGGGCGTCGCTGTACGTCAGGGCGGCTTGTTCGACCGGCGCGTGGGCGGAGCTATGATGTGGCTGTCGCCGCTGTTCGGCTTGCTTGCGGCGGAGCAGCTGGGGCTTGAAGGCGAAATACTTTGTGTACTGACGGATTTTAGTTTTCCGGTGCTGGCGCTTTTACATTTCGCGCTTGCCGCACAATTGCTGTGGCGGAACGCAGATACGGCGGCAAAGCCGTTGGGGTGGTTCGCGGGGATCGTTGGCGCAGGGCTTTATGCAGCGATGGTTTGGCCGGTGGTGTTTCAATAGCGGCGTATACATTCAGGGGCACAAGGCGCGGGACAGAAAATCACCATTGGCTTCAAAATCAGACTTTTCGTCCCATTCAACTTCCGGGGCGAGCACAAGGCGGGTGAGGACGTAGCCGAGGTTGACGGAGATGATCAATCTGGCGGCGGCGTTCAGATCAACGTCGCGGCGCAACAGCCCGCGCGCTTGAAAATTGTGCAGTGAATGAACTGCGTGGTCCCAGACTTCGGTTTTCCAACGGGCGTTGAACCAAGACCGCATTTCGTCATCGGTGAGCAAACTGACCAGCAACATTTTGATCTGCGGGACGATTTGCGCTGAGTGCTGGAGCCTTTCGCGGAGCAGGTTGTCTTGCCAGGCCCGGAAGGTGGTGCTGTCGGTGTCGAACAAATCGCCGGTATGGCGCATCCCTTCCACCATGGCGATGGAGACCAAGGCCGGTAACAGGGTTTCGCCATAGAGGTCGGTTTTGGTCGGGAAATATTTGAACAGTGTGCGCTCTGTCGTTTTGGCCTGTTTGGCTATGTCGGCGGTGCGGGCGGCGTGAAAGCCCTTTTCGCCGAAGACCGAGGCTGCGGCCTCCAGAATGCGCTGTTCGATCGGGGAACGCGCTTTTTCTCTGGCTTCTATGAATGCCGGATCGAGCGCTGCTTTATTAGGTATAGTAGCCACTTTACTTTTCTCCACCGATAGGTATAGTCATCACTATATCACATGGAGATTCCTATGACAGCTTTAGTTCGCAAGCTCTCTGCCCCGTATGCCTTTGGCTGGACGCTGCGCCGGAAAGAAGACACGGATGTGGTGGAAACACCGCTGGGTGACGGACGCCACGAAGTGCTGATTAATCACAATCGGCTCGATGGGGTGACGACCGAGATGCTTGGATGGTGGTTTCAGAACATTGATGGTCTGGCGACCTATAAAGGCAAGCGGCTTCCGGCCTATCACCTCTGGCATCCTTACGATCATGTGGGTTTGACATTCCATCGGGGTCCGAGCGGACGCGTTGAGCCCGGCCAAGTCCTCGGCATTCAAGAAGTCTTTGGCCGCGACCCGCGATATGCCGCTGATATGACGAGCGTCATTCATCGCTGGGACAAGCGCGGCATCGGCCTTCACTATGATGTGCTTGGGCACCGGGTGGTGGAACTGGACCATGTGTTTGCCGAAGTTGCCGGTGGCGTGGACTACCGGACACGTATGCGCGTTGGTGTGGGCGTCGGCCCGTTGCGCAACTTCATCAACAAACGTTTTGTGGCACGGCGCTTTAACGCCGATTACACGTCAGCTTGGATCAAGCACAATATTGAAGAGGTGGGATGCTTTGTGGATTTCTTGCCGGAGATTTTTGAGGGCAAGGCGATCAAAGCGCGGCGCTGATGCTAGCGGGTTTGCCAAAACTAACGTTTGAATGCGGCCACATGACTGATCAAAATTTCGTCTGAAAACGAGGTTACAATGACTGATGACAAGGTTGATGTTGCACAGACTTGCCTAGCAGGCGCAGAAGATAACTCGATGAGTTTTCCGCAGATCATCGGGGCTTTGATGCAGGCGGGATTTGAGAGTTATGAAATCTGTTTTCGCGGTGAGACGGCGACTTATTATTTGCCGGATGGCGAGAGCCTCGAATTGGCCACACATAAAGCGGGCACGCCTGTCGCGCCTGCGCTGAACGTGTCGGCGCTTCAGGCAGCCATTAGCGAAGCTCAACAACAAGTGGCGGGCTATACATATAAAGGCTTTTGCGAGAAGGCGAAGGCCGCCGGTTGCGCGCGCTATATCGTTTCTTTGTCCGGTCGGCGGGCGCTGTATATCGGGCGTGATGCTGCAACCCATACGGAATTTTTTCCGGATTGATTATCGGCTTTTCGAATTTTCTGGGCTCTCTTGTCGATGAGACAAGAGACGTGGCCTAGCGATAGGCGGCGATGATGCCGTCGAAGTCTGCTGCCTTGAGGCTGGCACCGCCGACCAATGCGCCATTGACGTTGGCAACGCCCATGAGTTCGACCGCGTTGGAGGCTTTGACGGAACCGCCATAGAGCAGACGCATGGCCTCGCCTTCGGCCTTGAAACGCTTTTTCAGCGCGGCGCGGATGGCGGCGTGGACTTTGGCCACATCGTCGGCTGTCGGTGTGCGGCCTGTGCCGATGGCCCAGACGGGCTCGTAGGCGACGATGGTGTTTTTGGCGGTGATGCCTTTGGGCAGCGAGGCGGCGAGCTGGGCGGCGATGACGCTGAGGGTTTCGCCCGCGTCGCGCTGGGTTTCAGTTTCACCGACGCAGACGATGGCGATGAGGCCCGCGCGATGGGCGGCGAGCGCCTTGGCGCAGACGGCTTCCGACGTTTCGCCATGATCGGCGCGGCGCTCGGAATGGCCGACGATGACATAGGTCGCGCCTGCGTCTTTGAGCATTTCAGCGGAGATGTCGCCGGTGTGAGCGCCGGAGACATTGGCGTGGCAATCCTGACCGCCGATGGCGATTTTGGAGCCTTTGGCCGCGTCTTTCAGGGCCGGAATGAGCGTTGCGGGCGGGCAGACGAGGACGTCGCATTTGGCTTTTTTGGATGCCTTGGCAATGAGTTTGGCGAGCGTCTTCACTTCTTTCGACGAGGCCTTGAGGCCATTCATCTTCCAGTTGCCGGCAACCAGCGCCTTGATTTTAACCTTCGCCGTCATTCGCTTCTTCTCCGCTTCGCGCCGCTGACCGGAATGGCCGCAACCCTGACGGGCCGGATTTAGCAGAGGCCGGGCGGGTCGCCAACAGGGTGAGCGGCTTTTTGTCTTGAAAATCAACGCAGAGCGGGCGAGAGAGCACGCCTACGAGGCTTGCGGGGCCAAGGTGGCGCACCTATCATGCGGCGCGCCTGCAAGTCCTTGCAGGGTTTGCACCCAAATTTGCTGGCCGGACAACGGCCTTTACCCTTCGGGCCTCAACAGGCCCGCTTCTTCGGAAAGACGATGCAATGCTTGATTCGATGAGAAAAGCCTCCGGTGGCTGGGTTGCCAAAGGATTGATGGGGCTTCTTGTGATCAGCTTTGCGGTCTGGGGCGTGAACGACGTTTTCACCGGCTTCTCGAATACAGCCGTGGCGACGGTGGGCGGCGAGCCGATCTCCGTTGATCGCTACGAGCTGGCCGTTGACCAGAAGATCCGCGACTTCTCGCAGCGCATGGGCCAGCCCGTGACGCGGGCTGATGCGCGTAAATATGGTCTGGATGTTTCGACACTGTCAGAACTGATCGGGCTCAAGGCCTTCGACATCGGCGCGAAGCAGAGCGGCCTTGCGGTCGGCGACCAAGCGGTGGGCGCGAACATCACACAGGACCCGTCCTTCACCGGTACATTCGGCAAGTTCGACAAGCAGGGTTTCGAATTGACACTGCAACGCCTCGGTGTTTCGGAACGGACCTTCATCGAAGACCGCAGAGACTATCTCGTGCGTTTTCAACTGAACAACGCGCTCGCCGCGGCCAATGAAGTGCCGGTTAGTTTGATCGACGCAATTACGCGCTTTCAGGATGAAACACGCACTGCCAAATATATCATTCTGCCGCCTGCTTCTATCGGCGATATTGCGACACCTGACGAGAAGGTGCTGACCGCTTATTATGACAAAGCCGCCATCCGCTTTACGATACCGGAAACGCGCGACTTCACAGTGGCTGATCTCAACATCGAAGATCTGATTGCCAATGCCGTGATCGACGAGGAAACGCTGAAGACTGCTTATGAAGCCCGCCGCGCGGAATTTGACGTGCCGGAACGCCGCGTCGTCACG
Organism: Parvibaculum sp.; assembly: GCA_030649335.1. Lineage (GTDB taxonomy): Bacteria > Pseudomonadota > Alphaproteobacteria > Parvibaculales > Parvibaculaceae > Parvibaculum. The sequence continues at coordinate 10,323 of JAUSLL010000109.1, forward strand.
CAGATCCCCTTCCCGACCGAAGCCGCTGCCAAGGCTGCCGACGAGCGGCTGAAGAGCGGCACGCCGGTGACCACCATCGTCAGCGAGTTGGGCCTGCAGATGAGCGACATTGCGCTGGGCGAAATCGCGCGCGGTGAATTGCTATCGCCCGAAACGGGCGACGTGGCCTTCGGGCTGCCGGTCGGTCAATATAGTGATCCGGTGAAGGGTCCGCTCGGCTATGTCATTTTGCATGTTAGCTCCATCACGCCTGCTGCGCCCAGCACATTTGAAAGCGCCAAGAGCAAACTTCGTGTGCTGATGGCGAGCGAGCAAGCGCAGAACGATGTCTATGACATTCAGAATGCGATTGAAGATGCGCGTGCGGGTGGCGCGTCACTCGAAGACATTGCGGCGAAAAACCATCTTTCGCTGACCAAGTTCAAAGGCGTGACGGCGGCAGGCCTCGACCTCAAAGGCAATAAGCCGGTCGGTCTGCCGGAATACGATGACCTTATGCAACAGGTTTACAGCAATGAAATCGGCGACCAGATTCCGCCGGGCGACACGGGCCGAGGCGGATATTTCTGGGTTAATGTCGACAATGTAACGCCTGCGCAGCAGAAGCCCTTCGCCGATGTGCGCGCCGATGTTGAAAAGCTCTGGAAGGAAGAAACGCGCAAAGCCAAATTGGCGGAGCTGGCGATGAGCCTGACGGAACGCGGCAACAAGGGCGAGACGATTGAAAAAATCGCATCGAGCATCAACCGGTCGGCACTGACCTCGCCCCAGATCAAACGCTCGTCGGAGAATGAAACATTCTCACGGCTTTCGGTGACGCGCCTGTTTGCACAGCCCAAGGGCGGTTTTACGTCCGGTCCGGTCGGCTTTGGCGACAGCATGATCGTGATGCAGGTCACAAATATTATCGCGCCGGAACCGGACGTGACGTCGGAAAACTACATCGACCTCAAATCGACGCTGAAGGACGCTCTTTCAACGGATCAGTTGATGACTGTCATCACCGGCTATGAAAAGACACTCGGTACCGTGGTCAATACGCAGCTTCTGTCGACGCTGGCGTCGGACTCGGGACAATGATAGCAGCGGGGATCCGGGCTAATCATGATTGAGCCTGAGTTTAGTACGTTTGAGTCCCGCTACAACGCCGGTGAACCGCTGGTGCTGTGGACGCGCATGGTGGCCGATCTCGAAACACCCGTCTCCGCGATGCTCAAGATCGCCGATGGCAAAGCCAACAGCTTTTTGCTGGAATCGGTCGAGGGCGGCGACACGCGTGGGCGCTATTCCATCATCGGGCTGAAACCCGATGTGATCTGGCGCTGTATGGGCGACAAGGCGGAGATCAACCGCAATGCACGCCATGACACAAAATCGTTCGAACCGGAAAAACTCGGCGCGCTGGCGAGCCTGCGTGCACTGATCGAGACTTCGCGCATTGAACTGCCGGAAGACCTGCCGCCGATGGCGGCGGGTGTATTCGGCTATATGGGCTATGACACGGTGCGGCTCGTTGAACATTTGCCGGATATCAACGGCGGCGGCCTCGGCCTGCCCGACGGGATTTTCCTGCGTCCGACGATCATCGCGATTTTTGACAGCGTCAAAGACGAAGTGACCATCGTGACGCCGGTGCGGCCTGAAGCGGGCACCAACGCACGGGCGGCCTATGCGCGCGCCAGCGAGAGGCTCGGCGATGTGGTAGCCGATTTCGACCGCTCACTACCGCATGTCGAACAGGTGGACAGCGTCGCGGACATTCCCGCGCCGGTCTCGAACACCTCGCCGGAGGCTTATTTCGAGATGGTGCGTAAGGCCAAGGATTATATCGCGGCGGGCGATATATTTCAGGTGGTGCTGTCGCAACGGTTTGAAGCGCCGTTCACGCTGCCACCCTTCTCGCTTTATCGCGCATTGCGCCGGATCAACCCGTCGCCGTTTCTCTATTTCCTCAATTTTGAAGATTTCGCCATTGTCGGATCGAGCCCGGAAATTCTGGTGCGCGTGCGCGACAACCGCGTGACCATCCGCCCTATCGCGGGGACAAGGCATCGCGGCAAATCGGCGACCGAGGATGTGGCGATCGGCGAGGAATTGCTGGCCGACCCGAAGGAACGTGCCGAACATCTGATGCTGCTTGATCTGGGGCGCAATGATGTGGGGCGCGTGTCGAAAATCGGTTCGGTCGAAGTCACGGAAAAATTCGCGCTGCAGTTTACCTCGCATCTCATTCACATCGTCTCGAATGTCGAGGGTGATCTCGCACCGGAATATGATGCCATCGAGGCCCTGATCGCGGGTTTTCCGGCAGGCACGGTTTCGGGCGCGCCGAAGGTTCGGGCGATGGAAATCATCGACGAGCTGGAGCTTGAAAAGCGCGGCTCTTACGCGGGCTGCGTCGGCTATTTCTCTGCGGCGGGCGAAATGGACACCTGCATCATCCTGCGCACGGCGGTCGTGAAAGACGGCAAGATGTATGTGCAGGCCGGCGGCGGCGTGGTCGCGGACTCCAGCCCTGAAGGCGAGCATCTGGAAAGCGTGAACAAGGCGAAGGCGTTGTTTCGTGCGGCGGAAGAAGCTGTGCGCTATGCGGCGCGGGGCGGACGGCGGCAGTAGGTTGTTACGGTCTAAGAAATCGTCATGGCCGGACTTGATCCGGCCATCCACGTCTTAACGGCGACGGTTGTGGCAAAGACGTGGATACGCGGGTCAAGCCCGCGCATGACGGATCGGGACAGAGGCTTGTTCCGTCACCTTTCTTGCCCAATATAGGCGTGGGCCTCTATAAGAGAGCTCGAACCGCCGTTTCTGCTGAAAGCCAGCCCAATGCTGCTCCTCATCGATAATTACGACAGCTTTACCTACAACCTCGTTCAGTTTCTGGGCGACCTTGGGGCCAAAGCCGATGTGTGGCGCAATGACAAGCTCAGCGTCGCTGAGGCGATGGCGATGAAGCCCAAGGCTATTGTGATTTCGCCCGGCCCCTGCGATCCGGACCGCGCGGGGATTTGCCTCGATCTGATCAAGGCGGCGGCGGAGAGCAAGACACCGTTGTTCGGTGTGTGCCTTGGCCATCAGGCCATCGGACAGGCTTTTGGCGGCAAGATCGTGCGCGCCAAGCAACTCATGCACGGCAAGGTCGATCAGATGAACCATACCGGCGCTTCGGTGTTCCGCAATCTGCCGAGCCCTATCAATGCGACGCGCTACCACTCGCTGACCATCGAGCCGGAGAGCTTTCCGAGCGTGCTTGACGTGACCGCGACGACGGCTGACGGGACGATCATGGGCTTGCAGCACAAGACCCTGCCGATCCACGGCGTACAGTTCCACCCTGAAAGCATTGCTACCGAACACGGCCATGACATGCTCCGCAACTTCCTTGAAATTACCGGCGTGACGGCGGACGCATGAGCGATTTCAAAGCCTATCTGGCCAAGATCGCCGACGGAGAGACGCTGTCGCCTGAGGAGGCGACGGGCGCTTTTGAACTCATCATGTCCGGTGAGGCGACGCAGGCGCAGATGGCGGCGTTTCTCATGGGCTTGCGCATGCGCGGCGTGACGGTGGCAGAACTCACCGCCGGTGCCAGCGTGATGCGCGCCAAGGCGAAGATCGTCACCGCACCTGACGATGCTATCGACATTGTCGGCACGGGCGGTGACGGGGCGCACACCTATAATATATCGACGGCGGCGGTGCTGGTCGTGGCCGGTTGCGGCGTGACCATTGCCAAACACGGCAATCGCGCCGCCTCGTCGAAATCCGGCACGGCGGATGCCTTGTCGATGCTCGGCCTGTCGCTTGATCTGCCGCCCGAGGCTATCGCGCGCTGCATAACTGAGGCCGGTGTCGGCTTCATGTTTGCGCCTGCGCATCACACGGCCATGAAATATGTCGGGCCGGTGCGCACGGAACTTGGCATACGGACGATATTCAATCTGCTGGGTCCGTTGTCGAACCCCGCTTTCGTCAAACGTCAGACCATCGGTGTTTTTGCCAAACGCTGGGTTGAGCCTTTTGCTGAAGTGCTGCGCAATCTGGGGTCCACACATGCCTGGGTCGTGCATGGCTCGGACGGACTTGACGAGATGACAACGACGGGACCGACATTTGTGGCGGAACTGAAGGACGGGAAGATTTCGACTTTCGAAGTGACGCCGGAAGACGCGGGCCTTGGTCGCGCGACGCTCGCTGATTTGCGCGGCGGCGATCCGGCCTATAATGCAGCGGCGATCACGCGACTGCTCGACGGTGAAAAAAGCGCTTACCGCGATGTGGTCTTGCTCAACTCGGCGGCGGCGCTGATCGTGGCGGGACGCGTGACAAATTTGAAAGACGGTGCGGCGATGGCCGCACAGGCAATTGACAGCGGCGCGGCCAAAGCGGCTCTGGCGCGGCTCATTGCTGTATCGAACGGACTGAAGGCAGATGTCTGATATTCTGACAAAAATCGGCGCGTATAAGCTTGAGGAAATCGCCACAGCAAAAAGCGCGAAACCTCTTGCCAATGTTGAGGCAGCGGCACGCGTCGCTTCGCCCGTGCGCGGCTTTTACAAGGCGCTGAAAGCCAAGGTTGAGGCGGGGCGCTATGCACTGATCGCGGAAATCAAAAAGGCCAGCCCGTCGAAAGGCCTGATCCGTGCGGACTTCAATCCGCCGGAGCTGGCCAAGGCGTATGCGCGCGGCGGTGCGTCCTGCCTTTCGGTGCTGACGGACGGGCCTTCGTTTCAGGGCTGCGCCGATTATCTGATGGGCGCGCGCGGCGCGGTGAACCTGCCGGTGATCCGCAAGGACTTCATGTATGACACCTATCAGGTGGCCGAAGCGCGTGCGATGGGTGCGGATTGCATTCTGATCATCATGGCGTCCGTTTCAGACGCGCAGGCGCAGGAACTGGAAGATGCGTCCGGCGCGTGGGGCATGGATGTGATTGTCGAAGTGCATGACGAGGATGAACTGACGCGGGCGCTCAAGCTGAAAAGCCCGATGCTCGGCATCAATAACCGCAATCTCAAAACATTCGAAACGACGCTTGCTACCACAGAGCGCCTCGCGCCATTGGTGCCTGCGGGCAAAATGATTATCGGTGAAAGCGGCATCAACACGGCGGCTGATCTTGCGCGTCTCGCCAAAGTGGGTGCCCGCGCCTTTCTGGTCGGTGAAAGCCTGATGCGGCAAGCCGATGTGGAAGCAGCAACGCGCATGCTTTTGAAACAAGACTGAGTTCTCTCTCCTTTACAGGTGCAATGATATGGCTGTTTGCTCGCTCAAGAACTGGGACATCAAAATCGGTGACGGTCAGCCACTGGTGGTCATTGCCGGTTTGAACGTGCTGGAAAATCTTGAGCTTGCACTCGAAGTCGGCGCGCATCTGAAAAAGGTCACTGCCGAACTCGGCCTGCCCTACGTGTTCAAGGCGAGCTTCGACAAAGCCAACCGCTCGTCGATCAAGAGCTATCGCGGACCGGGCCTTGAAAAAGGCCTCGCCATGCTTGCTGAAGTGAAGAAGCAGCTCAATGTGCCGATCGCGGCCGATCTTCACGAAATCGATCAAGCGGAGGCGGTCGCGGCTGTCGTTGACGTTGTGCAAATCCCCGCCTTCCTCTGCCGCCAGACGGACCTTGTGGTTGCCGCCGCGCGCGCCACACACAAGGCGGGCGGATTGCTGCATGTGAAGAAGGGGCAATTCCTCGCCCCTTGGGATTGCAAGAACATCGTGGACAAAGTGGCAGAAGCCACAGGCTCGCGCACGGGCACCGTGCTGTGCGAGCGCGGCACGTCGTTTGGCTATAACAATCTCGTTGTCGATATGCTGGGCTTTGCCGAAATGAAGAAGCTCGGTGTGCCGGTGACGATTGATGCGACACATGCGGTGCAATTGCCCGGTGCCGATCCGCGCACGCAAGGTGCCTCGACCGGCGGGCGGCGCGACGGAGTTGCCACCATTGCCCGTTCTGCTGTTGCGGCAGGCGCGGACGGCATTTTCCTTGAGTTTCATCCGCGTCCGGATGAAGCCTTGTGCGATCCGCTCTGCTGCCTCGATATCAAGGAAGCCAAGGGTCTTCTCACCAGCCTCAAAGCCATCCGCGCCGCTGTCTGATTGCGGCACGTATCGAGGCGGGACTCCCTCCGGAACGGATCATACTGACGGCTTCCCTGCGCTCTGAATCCCAAGGTATTAACGCCTCGTAAACCGCGTTGGCGGCAGTTTCATTGCTATGAAACCGTTCGCGTATTGGCAGAGATTTGTTTTCGTTGTTGTGTACAGCCTGATGCTGAACATAGTTGCAGCGGGCACGCTTGCGCGCGCCGCCGATGAGACACCAGACTCTATTACTTCCGCCGCGCCGATAACCGCACAACAAGATTTTCAACTACAGGTATCGGCCCTGATAGCCGCCTATCCGGATGGCGGACCTGACCTCGAAGCGGAACTCGGCGCGCTGGTGGCCGCGCAGCCCGACGGTGCGTTTGCCGTCGCCACACTAATGGTGGCTATAGGAACCACACCTTCAGCAGCCCTTTTGATTGCGGTCAGCAATGCCATGCTTTCGGCGACAGACTTCACACCCGAGCAACTCGAAGCGGCTGTGACCACAGCCGTGGCCTCCGCACCCGATCCGGTGGTAGCCGCCGCCGGCGTCGTGTCCTGTGCTGCCACCCTACCCCCGGCCTTGCAAGTTGCCGCAGGCAGCGGCCTCGCGAAGGCATCGGCGGCATTGACCACGGCCGGCAACGCAGAGGCAGCGGCGTCGATCGCAGCAACGGCTGTCGGCTCGCAGATTGCGGCTTTGTCTCAATCATTCAACAGTACCGCAGCCGCCATCGCCGGTCCGGCGACAACACAGAGCACAAAGGTCACGACCGTCACAAAGCCGCCGGAAGACTCCGTCCCCGAGAAAACGGGCAGCCCCAGCTGACCTCCCTGCCCGCGATTGCCTTGGCCCGCGAATTCGCACATCCTGCCCAGCAATATTTTAGCTGACCGGAAAGCTGCAAATCGTGCCGAAGCCCAAAGCCTTTGATATTTCACCCAATACTTATGTGATCCGTCATGCGCGGCCCGCCGACCTTGAGGCGCTGCCCGCAGTGGAAGTGCGCTCCAGTGCTTTGTTTGCCGAAGTGGGCCTGAAAGAAATCGCAGAGCATGAACCGGGTGATGTGGAATTTCTCGAAGCTTTCCTACGCGCGGGCGCAGTACATGTGGCCGTGAGCGACCGCGGCGAGCCGGTCGGATTTGGCCTTACCGGATTGCTCGACGGATGCGCTCATCTATATGAGCTGGCGGTTGATCCGGCTCACGGCAAGCGCGGCCTCGGCGCAAAGCTGGTGGCGGCAGGATGCGCTTATGGTATTTCCAAAGGGTGTCGCGCGATCACGCTTTCGACATTCCGCGATCTGCCGTGGAACGGGCCCTTCTATGCGCGACTTGGATTTAGCGAAGTGACGCGGCCGAACTGGACGCCGGGCATGCATGTGCTGCACGCACGCGAAATGGATATGCATTTGCCGGTGGAGCGACGTTTTTTCATGCGTAAGGATTTTTGATTTTGGCCGAAAAAAAGAAACTAACGCACCTTGATGCCAAGGGCGCGGCACAGATGGTGGACGTGTCGGACAAAGCCGTTACCGCCCGCAGCGCCACTGCCAAGGGTCGCATCACCATGGAAGCAGCGACGCTGAAGCTCATCACCGGCGGCAAGCTCGCCAAAGGCAATGCGCTGGAAGTGGCGCGGCTTGCCGGCATCATGGCGGCGAAGAAAACGTCCGACCTCATTCCGCTGTGCCATCCGCTGATGATTTCGAAAGTGTCGGTGGAATTCAAACCGAACACCAAGGCGCAGGCCATTGATGTTGAGGCGACGGTGAAGCTCTCGGGACAGACGGGTGTCGAGATGGAAGCGCTGACGGCGGTGAGCGTTGCTTGTCTCACACTTTACGATATGGCGAAGGCGGTTGATCGCGGCATGGTCATCAGCGACATCCGGCTGACGCATAAAGACGGCGGAAAATCGGGCACTTATCGCGGCAAATAACGGGCAAAGAAAAATGGGTGATACTCCCTTGATGCCGGTGGCAGAAGCACGGAAACGCATTCTCGACGCTGTGAAGCCGATGTTTCCTGAACGCGTGGCGCTGTCCAAGGCACTTGGTCGCGTGCTGGCAGGCAATGTGGTGGCGCAACGCACGCAGCCGCCGAGCGATCTGTCGGCGATGGACGGTTACGCCGTGCGCGCCGCCGATATTGCCACTGTGCCTGCACGGCTGAAGCTTGTCGGTGAGGCACCGGCGGGCGGGTCGTATAATAACGCTCTGAAGGACGGCGAAGCGGTTCGGATTTTCACCGGTGCGCCGCTGCCGCAAGGGGCGGATACGATTGTCATTCAGGAAAACACCGAAAGCTACGGCGACTATGTGATCGTGCGCGAGGCGTCCAAGGCGGGCGGTCATATCCGTCGTGCGGGTCTTGATTTCAGAGAAGGCGAAATCGGCCTGCCGGCGGGGCGGCAGCTTTCTGCGGCCGACATCGCTTACACCGCCGCGATGAATGTGCCTGTTGTGATCGCGCATAAGCGGCCGAAGATTGCCTATTTTTCGACAGGAAATGAATTGGTGCTGCCCGGCACGACGCCCGGCCCCAACCAAATTGTGTCGGCGAACAATGACGGGCTGGCGGCGATTATCGAAAGCGCGGGCGGCATACCATTCGACCTCGGTGTCATCGACGATGATGTGATTGCCATTCAATCGGCGGCGCGCCACGCGCAGGACAGCGACATGCTGGTGACGCTCGGCGGCGCGTCGGTGGGCGACCATGACCTTGTGCAGAAGGCGCTGGGCGCGGACGGGTTGAGCGTCGATTTCTGGCGCATCGCCATGCGGCCCGGCAAGCCGCTGATGTTCGGCCAATACCGCGAAATTCCGATGCTGGGCCTACCCGGCAATCCTGTGTCGGCGCTTGTCTGCGCGATCCTGTTTCTGGTGCCCGCGATTGCGGCGATGCAGGGACTTGTCGCGCCCATCCGCATCACGCGGGCGCGGCTCGGTAAAGCGCTCGGCGCGAACGATCAGCGAGAAGATTATCTGCGGGCAACACTCGACGAACGCGAGGATGCTCTGCCGGTCGCGACCGCTTTTGAACGGCAGGACAGCTCGATGCTGTCGGCCATGTCGGCGGCAGACTGCCTGATCGTACGCGCACCGCATGCAGAAGCAGCGGCCGAAGGCGATGTGGTGAGTGTAATCCGGCTCAGGTGAGCCGCTGAGTTCGCGGAGAGATGGGTCCCAGGATCAAGTCCCGGGACAACATTGAATTTTTCCCCTGTCATTTGCTCAAATTTGGTTGTCATCCCGGCGAAGGGCGGGATCCAGCGCGACACGGGGGATAAAGAAATTGAAGTTGTCATTGACAACATTTGACCATCGCACTAGCTTCTATGTTGTCATCGACAACATGAGGCTCCGCCTTGACCTATCACCACGGAAATCTGCGTAAGGAACTGCTCGACCGGGCAGCCTATGTAATTGCAGAGCAGGGTATCGAGGCGCTGAGCCTGCGCGCGCTGGCCCGCGACCTTGGTGTATCGCATGCGGCCCCGTCGCGGCATTTCGCAGATAAGGCCGAATTGTTGCGTGCGCTGGCGACGGTCGGGACCGACCGTTTTATCTCCTACGTGCTAGCGGCAGCGGATGCGGCCGGTGACGATCCGCTGGAACGCTATGCGGCCATGGGGCGGGCCTTTATCCGTTTCAGCCTCGTCTTTCCCGCCTATTACCGCACGCTGACCCATCCCGATGTGACCGCTCATGCCGATGAAGACCTTAAGGCGGCCTCTGAAAGACACAGGCTTGTCATTCACGATGCGGCGCGCGCGGCACAGGCGGCGGGCTGGTTGCCGGATGAAAAAACGGAAGATGCCGTGCTGTTTTCCATCGCCACTGTGCGTGGCACAGCAGCGATTATGAACGATCCGCTCAGTTCCAAAACAGAAGACGATACCGAGGCGCAGATTAGACGCATCGTACGCCTCATCATTGATCCCGACACATTGAACGCCAAAAACAAGGCCACGAGGAGCGCATGATGATCCATAAAATACTGACCACAATCGGACCCTGGGGGCCTCTGCTGTTTGGCGTTGGCTTTCTCGCGCCGCTGATTGCGCAGATCATTGAACGCGCGGGCGCAACGCCACCGCTAGGGCTGGCACCGCTCATGGTGGGCCTGATTGTCGGACCGGCGCTCGGCCTTGCCGCAAAGCTGCGGGGGCGCTGGATATGAATATCAACGCCACACCGATGAACGTGTCGGAAATGAACGACCGCGAACTAGCGCGCGCGGAACTGACCATTGCACGCAAATACACCGACCGCTTCTCGTGGTTCATGGCGATCTGGTGGGCGCTCAACCTCACCTGCTGGCTGTCGCTGTGGCCGCTGACACTGATGGGCTTATTGCCGCTTTGGGCGGCCTTCACCATCGCCCTCTTCAATGTGATGCTCTGCTATCTGCCGAGCCATGAGGCGCAGCATTCTAATTTTGCCAAAAGTGGCGACCGTTTGCGCTGGCTCAATGAATTGATCGGTTATACATCCACCATCCCTATGGTGTTGCCGTTCAAAATCGCGCGGCTGACGCATATGGAGCATCATACGCATACGAATGATCCCGAGCTTGATCCGGATTTTGGCATCAAGGCGGACAATTGGGTGCAGGCGATTTTGACCACAATAAAAAGACGCCAACCCGGCCAGCCAAATTCCTATGGCCTGACGCTGGCGCAGCTGGGCGACAATCCCGTCGTTAAACGCGCCGGTCTTGAGGGACTGATACAGACACTCGCCTTCTGGGTCATTCTGAGCGCGTTTGCCTGGAGCGGCTATGCGATCGAGGTCGCCCTCATCTGGTGGTTGCCGCGCTATGTCGGCACCACTTACATCGGTCTGATGCTGAGCTGGGCTCCGCATCATCCGATGACGGAACAAGGCCGCTATCGCAACACGCGGTATTTCAAGGCGACATTCGGCAATGTGGTCGCCATGGGGATGGAACATCACATCGTTCATCATCTGCATCCCGGCATTCCGCTCAACTGGAACGGCGTGGCGTTTGAGGAAATGCGGCCGATCCTCGAGGCGCGCGGCTGCCGGATGGAGGCGTTTTAGCGCAGCTGCCCCAAATTTTTATCCACAGGGTGCTTGACGGATTCAGAGAACCAAACTAGAACAAGTGAACAGGTTTATGATTTGTTCTATATTTGGGGCCGGACGCATGCTTACTAAGAAACAGCACGAACTCCTGATGTTCATCAACGAGCGGATCAAGGAGGGTGGCGTTTCCCCCAGTTTTGACGAGATGAAGGAAGCGCTCGATTTGCGCTCCAAATCCGGCATTCACAGGCTCATCACGGCGCTTGAGGAACGCGGGTTTATCCACCGCCTCGCCCACCGCGCCCGTGCACTGGAAATCATCAAACTCCCCGAATCTGCGTCGCCGAGCCTCGCGCGCGCCACGGGCTTCTCGCCCAGCGTGATCGAAGGC